>JBIIWP010000046.1:0-23507 GCA_044338855.1 Pseudohongiellaceae bacterium
GCCAGTTGTGCGGCGCTTGGGTGGGTTCGCACCTGCTGTTCCGTATTCCTGTGCTCTACCTGCGCGCACTGGTCGTGCTGATGTGCCTCGGCATGCTCACACGCTGGCTGCTGGCCTGATTACTCGCGGCCGATCATCTACATGAGGTCGGCGCGCGTCATCAAGGGCGGCTGCGGCTGCCCTCCATGCTCAGGCGCCAGCCTGGCGCGGCGCCCGGATCACGAGAAAAACACCTGCCAGGATAACGGCAGCACCAGCCAGGATGTGGGCGGAGATCTCCTCATCGGCAATCAGCCACCCCAGCAGAATTGCCACGGCCGGATTCACGAAAGCATAGGTCGACACACTGGAGGCTGACGCGTTCTGCAGCAGCCACACATAGGCAGAGATCGCGATCATCGAACCGAACACCATCAGGTAGAAGAAGCCGCCCAGCGACACCGCACTGACCTGCGCGGGATCGAAGCCCCGGGTTTCGCCAAGCAGGGTGCTGACCAGCAAGAGGCTAAACCCACCCCCGATCATCTGGCAGGCCGCCGACATGAAGATGGAGGCTGGCTGCCGGAACTTCTTCGAATAGATCGAGCCGATGGCCCACAGCACCGAGGCCAGCACCACCATCGCCGCTCCCGGCAGGTGGATGCTGCTGCCGGCAAGGCGCACGGGATCCACCAGAATCAGGGTGCCGAGAATGCCGAGACCGATACCGGCCAGTGCAGTGCCGGTCGGACGCGGGCCGCCGGCCCACAGCCAGTCGAGCAGAATGAGCCACACAGGAAGCGTCGAAACCAACAACGCCGCCAGTCCGGAGTTGATGAACTGCTCGGCCCACACCACAAAGCCGTTGCCACCCAGGAACAGGAAGGTTCCGACTATTCCCAGTTGCAGCCACTGCTTGCCCGAAGGATTTGCCGCACCGCTGAGCCGCAGCACGCCGTACATGAGCAGGCCTGCCGCGCTGAAACGCAGGCCCGCCATCAGGAATGGCGGGATGGTTTCAATGGCGTAGCGGATGGCGAGGTAGGTTGAACCCCAGATGAAATAGATCAGGAAGAAGGCTACGTAAAGACGCAGGCGTTCGGCAGGTATGGGCATGTCAGTGGAGGCCGTGCAGGCAGGACCGAAGCAGAGGCGATCCTGGAGCGATCCAGCCGCAGCTTTGGAGCGCTACGCCTGGATCTGGTTGCGGCCGCCCTTTTTGGCGCGGAACAGGTTGCTGTCGGCACGATCCATGAGCTTTTCGATGTTGTCGAATTCCTGGGCTTCCGCCATGCCGATGCTGATCGTGATGGTGGCACCGGGAATCAGGGAGGACCAATCGTACTGCTCCATCGAGTTGCGCAGGCGTTCGGAAATCTGGCGTGCCTTCACCATCGGAGTGTTGGGCAGCATGATCACGAACTCGTCGCCGCCGAGGCGTGCCGTAAGGTCAGAGCCACGTGCGGTATCGCTCATGATGTTGGCAATCTGGCGCAAGGCGTGGTCACCCACCTGGTGCGAGAAACGGTCGTTGATGGTCTTGAATTCATCGATATCGACGAAGATCAGCGTGAGGGGTTCTTCATAGCGTGTGGCACGAATCAACAGCATATCGGCCTGCTCGCTGAAGAAGCGGCGATTGTAGAGACCGGTGAGCTCGTCACGGATGCTGAGTTCATGCATGTTGTGCAGCATGCTGTGCAGTTTCTTCAAGGCACCTTGCGTGTTGGCCATCAGCTCGCCGATTTCGTCGCTGTAATTGTCCGGCAGGTCAGGCTCATGGTCCGAGTAGGCGAAGTTGTGCACGGCGCGGCTGATGGCGTTGACAGGCTCGGCATACGCGATGAGTGCGACGATGGTCGAGGCCGAACCGAGCAGCGCAGTGATCAGGATGATACTCATGGTGGTGAGCATCTCGGCGTTGAGCTCCACGTTCATCACAACGTAGAGCAGCAGGATGAACATCGGCAACTGGGTACCAATGAATGACAGCATGAAGATACGCACAGCGAAGCTGCGTGGGCCGGGCATCCTCGACACGAGGTTGTACAACGGCAGTTTCTGGACCTTCGACTTGGCGGCTTCGTCCTGCAGCAGTTGGTGATGCTGATGCACCGCCTGCTCGGTTTTCTTCACTGCCGCAGCCACTTCTTCCACGACCTGGATTACGTCAACCTGTCCGGTTTGCGAGCTGTCACCTTGCATAATCAAAGCGCTCTTTGGGAATTCCTGGCGGCTATGATCGACCATATTTGAAGTAATTTCAAATATTGTTGCGGCATCCCCTTGAAGATAGTCACATTTTTGCTCCGGCCTACCCCTCGGCAAAGGCCTTTACCCACGTGAACCGGGGGATTGACCGCATCAGCCGCCCACGAAGGAGAGCATGACCCCAGCCGCTACCGCCGATCCGATGACCCCCGCCACATTGGGTCCCATGGCGTGCATCAGCAGGAAATTCTGCGGGTCCGCTTCCAGCCCCAGCTTGTTGGATACACGCGCCGCCATCGGCACCGCGGAGACTCCGGCCGAACCGATCAGGGGGTTGATCGGGCTGCTGCTGAAGCGGTTCATGAGCTTGGCCATAAGCACCCCGCCGGCCGTCCCTATGCCGAAGGCGATCACGCCCAACAACAGGATACCGAGCGTCTCGACGTTCAGAAAGGCGTCCGAACTCAACTTGGACCCAACGCCAAGGCCCAGGAAGATCGTAGTGATGTTGATCAGGGCATTCTGCGCGGTGTCGCTCAGGCGGGCTACCACTCCACTTTCCCGCATCAGGTTACCGAAGCAGAACATGCCCAGCAGTGGTGCCGCGCTGGGCAGGAACATCCCCACCAGCAACAGCAGTGTCAGCGGAAACACGATCTTCTCGATCTTGTTGACCTCGCGCAGCTGCGGCATGCGGATCCTGCGCTCAGCCTCGGTGGTCAGCGCGCGCATGATCGGCGGCTGGATCACCGGCACCAGCGCCATGTAGGAATACGCCGCCACCGCGATGGCACCCAAAAGGTCGGGCGCCAGGCGTGAGGCTACAAAGATGGCGGTCGGCCCGTCAGCACCGCCAATGATGCCAATGGCGGAGGCGTCGGCCAGCGTGAAATCCATGATGCCCATGTTGGTCAGCACCACCGCGCCAATCACAGTGGCGAATATCCCCAGCTGGGCCGCCGCACCGAGCAACAGCGTGCGGGGATTCGCCAGCATGGGGCCGAAGTCGGTCATGGCACCCACGCCCATGAAGATTACCAGCGGGAACATGCCGGAGTTGATGCCGCCTTCGTAGACGTAGTAGAGGAAGCCACCTGGCGAGACGGTATGCCCGGCAGCATCAAGTACCGGCTCCGTGAGGAAACCCGCGCCGGGAATGTTCACCAGGACTGCACCCATGCCGATCGGCAACAGCAGCAGAGGCTCGAAGCCACGGCGGATGGCGAGATAGATGAGCACGAGCCCGACACACAGCATGACGGCCTGGCCGGCCTCGAGCTGGTAGATGCCGGAATCCTGGTACAGCTTCAACATGCTATCCATGGGATCTCAGCCTATCACCAGCAGTTCGTCGCCCACGGCAACCCCGTTGCCTTCTGCCACGGCGATACTCTGGATCACGCCGGCGCGCGGCGCCTTCAATTCAGTTTCCATCTTCATGGCTTCCATGATCAGCATTACCTGCCCTTCAGCAACCCGCTGGCCAGCCTTCACCGGCACCTTGATGATGATTCCGGCCAAGGGTGCGCTATATGGCTCGCCCTTGCTGCCCACTGCCGGTGCCACTGGCACGGCACTCGCGCCGGCAGGCGCGACCACAACACCGGCTGCAGCAATCTTGCTGATGTCGCCACCATCAGTAACCTCTACCACGTAAGACTGGCCGTTGACGTTGACCGTGTAAACGCTCGGGCTGCCACTGCCAGCTGCTGGCACTATGGCAGCCGGTTTTGTGGCAGCCGGTTTCTCGGCTTCAATACCCGGCACCGGTTCAAAGGCAGAGGCATTACCACGATTCTTCAGGAATTTGAGTCCCACCTGCGGGAACATCGCGTAGGTCAGTACATCGTCGAGTTCACGCACACCGCCTTCCAGAGCAAAGCCCTGTTCCTGCGCGAGCTTGCGCAGTTCCAGCGTCAGCCTGTCGACTTCCGGCTCCAGCAGATCAGCCGGGCGACAGGTAATGGGCGCCTTCCCTTCCAGCACACGCGCCTGCAGTTCCGCGTTGACGGGCGACACGGTGGCACCGTATTCACCCTTCAGGATGCCGGCGGTCTCTTTGGTGATGGACTTGTAGCGTTCGCCGCCCAGCACGTTGATGACGGCCTGCGTGCCGACGATCTGTGAGGTCGGTGTCACCAGCGCGATGTTGCCGAGATCCTGGCGTACGCGCGGAATTTCCTTCAGGACTTCATCCATCCGATGCAGAGCCTGCTGATCCTTCAACTGGCTTTCCATGTTGGTCAGCATTCCACCGGGCACCTGCGCGATCATGATGCGCGCATCGACGCCCTTGAGTTCTCCTTCGAACTTCGCGTACTTCTTGCGTACCTCACGAAAATACTCGGCGATCTCCGCGAGCAGGCTCATGTCCAGCCCCGGGTCACCGGGCAGACCCTCGAAGATGGCATTGATGGTCTCGGTGGGCGTATGGCCGTAGGTCATCGACATCGAGGAGATGGCAGTGTCAACGCTGTCGATGTCGGCTTCGATGGCCTTCACCAGGGTGGGCACGGAAAAACCGGTAGTGGCATGGCAGTGCAGATGGATAGGCAACCTGATTTCGCGTTTCAGGCGCGAGACCAGCGCGAAAGCATCGTAGGGTTTCAGCAGCCCCGCCATATCCTTGATGCAGATCGAGTGAGCGCCCATGTCGGCAAGCTGGTGCGCGAGCGTCATCCAGGTCTCGATGTCGTGCACGGGGCTTGTGGTATAGGACAGTGTGCCTTGCGCATGCGCACCCAAATCACGCACCGCCTTGATGCAGGTCTCGAAATTGCGTGGGTCGTTCATGGCATCGAAGATGCGGAACACATCCATGCCGTTTGCCACGGCACGTTCGCAGAACTTCATCGCCACATCGTCGGCATAATGACGGTAGCCCAGCAGGTTCTGCGAGCGCAGCAGCATCTGCTGGCGCGTGTTGGGAATCACCTTCTTCAATTCGCGCAGGCGGTGCCAGGGATCTTCGCCCAGGTAGCGGATGCAGGCATCGAAGGTGGCGCCACCCCAGCTTTCCACGGACCAGTAGCCCACACGGTCGAGCTTGTCGGCAATGGGCAACATGTCGGCCAGACGCAGACGCGTGGCGAACAGGGACTGGTGCGCGTCACGCAGCACGAGTTCAGTGAGCTGGACCGGGTTTCTGGCATTGAGCATCGGAATGATCCTTGGGGCTGGGGCAGAAAGGATGGAAGTGGTTTCGACGAGGTTGCGAGCGTCGTCCTCAGCGGCGGGCACGGTGGGCGTGGATGGCGGCAGCAATCACGGCCAGCAGCGTCTGGTCAACCTCCACTCCAGACACCTCTGCCGCCATAGGCGCGGTGACGGCAGCCCGCCTGGCTGGTGCAAGGTGGTTGACCACCCTGGACATCAACGCGGTAAGCCAGACCAACAGGCTGAGAAACACGAACACCGTGCCCATGCCAAGGCCCATCAGGTTAACCGCATCAGTAAGGAGTTGCTGTTCTGCTGGCACGCTTGCCTCCGGATGACCGGCAAACCGGTCCTGTCCTGCATGATCTTTGATGAATGTTGTAGACGCCGCGGAATGCTACCGGAAAGATTTCAGCATTGCCACGCACGCCGTCAGGGTACATTGATTTCGTAACCCTTGGCTGTCAATGCGGCCAGCAGGCCATCCTCGCGCAGCAACTCGGTGATACCGAGTATCGCGAACGTGCTACGGTAGGTCACAAGCGCTCGCGCGGCTTCATCCAGCCAGCGCTGATCCAGTTCCGCCTGCATTCCCTGAACCAGTTCCTGTTCCGAACCGGCAGTGGCAATCTGCAGGCAGGGATCCTCATCGTCCCCGGGCAAGGGCACACCGAGGAACTCGTCGATATAGCCGCGCGCCCAACTGTCGGCGCGGTACTTCATGGCATCGATGTCACGCTCGACACGGCGCAACTGGAATTCAAAACAGGCCAGTTCCAGCTCGGGCGGAATGCTTTCGACAAAGGTTTCCGCGCGCGTGGCCAGCTCGCGAAAGCTGCCTTTCATATCCAGCTCCACTTCAACACTGATGCGTTCAAGTGACTTGTTGCGCTTCAGCAGCCGTTCAATGCGGCGGCTGATATCACGCGACGACACCAGCTCCTCCTGCTCCCGCACGGCTTCCATCATGCGCCCACCGGCAAACAGGGGCCGCAGCTCCTCGATATCGTCATTGCGCGGAAAACGTTCGGCTTTGACTGTGCTGAAGCGCGCATAAACATCAGGGGGAAGCGCAGATTCCAGATCTCCGCCGTCGGGATTCCTGCCCAGGCGCTTGGCCAGCCGCAGGCCACGCACAAGGTTGATGGGGTTGAACTTCGTGAGGGCTGACAGCGCAACATCCGTATCCGGCCGTGCGATGGCAGCATCAGCCTGCGCAATGATGGCAGCGACTTTGGTGTCGTCCCACAGCATGTCCTTGGGCACCGGCGACAGCATCGGGAATATCCAGAGTTCATTCTCACCGTTGCTCACTCGCCACAGCGGTGGCCCGGGCTGACGACCGCGCACAGTGATCTCGACCGGCTGCTCCTGCGCTGCTGCAAGACCACTGCAGGCCATGACAACGCCAAACAGCATGCGCAAGAAACAAAGGATCGCAGTGCGCACAGCTCTCAGTCCCCGGCAGCGTCGAATACCAGCAGTACGTTGCCGGGGCGTCCCACGAAGCCACCGCTGCCCGACAGCATGAACAGCTTGCCGCCGGCGACTACCGGGCCAGGACCATCGAAGGAACCACCATTGGCTGCTACGCCATTCACCGTGCTGAATTCCTGGTTGGTATCGAAACGCCACACTATCTCACCACTGCCAGCCGCATAGGCCCGCATGCCACCGTCAGCAGAACCTGACAGCACTGCACCGGGCACTGCCGTCACCGCAGCCGATTGACTGGCGCTGCAGCCGGCGCCAACCGCACACAGCAAGTCGTCCGGCGGCGTGAACCACAGGCGCTCACCTGTCGCAAGATCGATGGCATGCACACCGCCACGCTCCTCGGACTGGAAACCTCCGACAGCCACGTAAGCCCTGCCTTCCGCCACCGCAGATCCCCATACACCTCCGATACCACTGCCGGGACCCGCGCGGTACTGCCAGACTACTTCGCCTTCACGAGCGGGATCGAGCGCATAGGCGAGCCCTGATTTCTGCGGTATCACGAGCAGTTCCCGACCCTCAGCCGTAACGGTCAGGATGGGTGGCGCGGAGAAATCGAAATCAGGCCCCACATTGTCAGGGCAATTGGGATTGTCGCTGTCAGGCGGGCAACCCCCGATCCAGGCATCGTCCGGCGTCAGCTGTCGTGACCACGCGAGTTCGCCACTGGCCATGTGGATCGCCAGCACGGCATTGGCGGTGATCGGCGTGGGTTCGGCATAAGCGTTGCCGGTGGCTACGTAGACGAGTTCGCGCGCGGCATCGATGGTGGGAGCGCTCCAGATACCAACGCCGGCGGGACCGAACAGCTCGACGCCAGTGCTGCTGCGCCCGCGTGATTGTGGCTCGGACACGGTGTAGTACTTCCAAAGGGTGTCACCCGTGTTTGCATCCAGTGAGGTCAGGCTGCCGCGAAAAGTGCAACAACTGTAATCAGGATTGGCCGCCGTATTCTCCTCATTGACGCCGGTGACGGGCACGTAGAGACGGCCGGCATGCAGCGTCAGCGCGCCGGTGCCACGGACGGCAGGATGGCTATCCACCTGACGCACCCACAACAAGGCACCGCTGTGGGCATCGACTGCATAGGCATTTGCCAGCATGTCCACGAAATATACGGCCTGGCCCTGCGTACCGTCGGCTTGCGTAAAGGGACCCACAGTGAGCGCGCTGCGGATCCCGGAGCGCGGCAGGTAGGACCAGTAAGCACAACCGCTGTCGGCATCGAGTGCATACAGGGCACCTGCGCGGTTGCCTACATAAACACGTCCGCCCACCACGGCAGGCTGGGCGCGTGGCTGGCTTTCACCGGGCAGGCCAAAAGCCCAGCGCAGGCGCAGCTTTGGCAAATCCGCTGCAGTGAGACCTCCCGCAGCGGAAAAGCGGGAATTGGTTCCAGCAGGACCCCAGCCATTCCAGTCGTCTGCATCCTGCGGCAGCAACGGTGGATTGCTGCTGCACAGGTTTGTGGTCATCGCGAGCTGCAGTTCGCTGACTTGAGCACCCGTAAGAAACTGCACCACAGCACGCTTTTCGTCATCGCTGAGTGCCGCGCCCTGGAGGCGCATGAGTCCATCGGTAAGTGCCGAATACACCGAGTTCGGCGTGAAGCGTGCCATGTCCGTCCGGCCTGGTGCATGCGCATTCACCTCCGGATCCGGATTCAGGTGACAGGCCGCACAGTGTGTCGTAAACAAGGCCTCGCCTTCTTGCGCCTGCAAGGGCACAGCCAGCCCGAAGGTAAAGAATAAAGGCAGAGCGCAACGCAGCAGCTTAGTCATTGAGGAATTTCTGTGCAGTAGTGAGGTCACAGCGCTCGTTGGAGTGCTGCATGCCGGGGCGGTACAACCAGGTGCCGGACCACTCGACAGCTTCGGCGAGGAATTCCGGATCTTCTACACGACCCGAGTACACGAGGTTCTTGCCGTCCTCGCTGAGTTCGAAGCGTTCCACGAGATGCTTGCTGCTGCCGCTCGGCAGGCTGGTGGACAAGCCGATGGGGTTGGGACTGAAGTTGGTGGTGTCCACCACGAGGGCGCCGCCCTCGAAGTGGCCGACCGAATGTCCGTGCCGGGTTGCTTCGGCAGCAGCCGGGTGCGCCCTGCCGTCAAACCACACCGTGCGCTCGGTATCGAGCCAGTCGATTTTCATTTCCACACGATCGTCGAACACCTCGATAGTCGTAGCAACGGGATAGAACATGAGGGCGGGTTCACCGATCGGAATGCAATCCTTCTGCGGCGTGGCGGCACCACTGGCCGCCGCGATGGCGGCCTTGCCCTGCTCGGTAGCCTGCCACTGGCCGGCACCGCCCAGAAAACCGAAGAACGAGGTACGCGGCGAGAACCAGGTGCCGGCGATGCTGGCAGCAGTCTCGGTACTTTCTGCGTAGATGCTGCGTGAATTGATATGGATCGGATAGTAGCTGCCATCCTGTTTGTAGAGTTCCTTGCCCAGCAACAACGCATCGGGATCGCGGCGCCCGGGGTTACCTACCACGTTGACCACATCGCCCACCTTGACGGAATCACGCGTAAACCCCAGCGGGCCGATGACGGAACCGGCGCCGGCTTCGACTTCGGTTGTCACGGTGCTGCCGTCATCCTTCTTCACTTCCAGTGTCATGTAGACGTGTGGATTGCGAAAGCTGTACTCGGTGATCGTTCCGCTGACAGTGACCTCCTTCGAACTGTCAAAGGCTGCAGCACTGTGGTGTGCGATGGCGGAATGCGCAGTGCCAGCCACCAGCATGGCAGTAACCAGATGACGTACTGCTGGTCTCATCGAACTTCCCTCAAGGACTTTCTGTGCTTTCATGAGTCTGCAGGAACAGAGTTGCCATGGTGTTTTCCTGCCGGGATTCTCCCATCAGGCTTCCGACGAGCGCAAGGCTGTGACTCTCGCCACATTGCATTCGTCCTTGCTTAATCGTGAAAGAAATAAGCACGGGGCCGCTCATCTTCTTTGCCGGAGAGGAGCCGCTTTTGTTAGGCTGCAGCCATCGGGCAGGACCACACCAACAATGAGAGTCCAATTCCGTCACGAGGAGAAAACCATGAACCGCAAGTTCCGCTTCAAACGTCACAGTCTCGCTTCCGTTTGCACACTCGCCATTCTGGGTCTCACGGCTTGCGCCCAGGACGATAGCCCCCCTGCAGCCAACATGGCCACCGCAGCCGGCACCGTTGCTGCCGAAGCGGCGATCTCCGCTGACGTGATCCGCGGCACTGTTACCGGCACCAATGGTCCCGAAGCCGGCGTGTGGGTGATTGCCGAGACGCGGGATCTGCCTACCCGCTTTGGGACGATCGTGGTGACGAACGACGCCGGCGAATACCTGTTGCCAGCATTGCCCGACGCAGCGTATGACGTATGGGTACGCGGCTATGGACTCGTCGATTCAGAAAAAGTGCAGGCTCGCCCCGGCGCTGCACTCGATCTCACGGCGATCACAGCACCCGATGCAGCTGCTGCTGCCGAGTATTATCCGGCTGGCTATTGGTATTCGATGCTGAACGTCCCTGCGGCCGACCAGTTCCCCGGCACCGGTCCCGAAGGCAATGGCATCGCCACCACCATGCGCAGCCAGGCCCAGTACATCCACCAGCTCACCAACGGCGGCTGCATCGTCTGCCACCAGATCGGCAACAAGGCCACGCGCGAGATGCCGGATCTTTTCAACGGCTTCGACACCAGCGCCGATGCCTGGGCACGCCGCATACAGTCAGGCCAGGCCGGTGGCTTCATGACGCGCACGCTGACCGGCATGGGTCTGGAAGGTACCACGCGCATGTACGGTGACTGGAGCGATCGTATCGCGGGGGGCGAACTGCCGCCGGTACCGCAGCGCCCACAGGGGCTGGAGCGCAACGTCGTCATCACGCAGTGGGACTGGGCTGAGGACAAAGGCTACATGCACGACCTCGTGTCCACCGACCGCCGCAATCCCACGCTGAATGCCTACGGCAAACTCTACGGCGCGATGGAGGAGAGCAAGGACTACTTGCCGGTACTTGATCCCGTCGCCAACGCCATTGACCGCATCCAGCTGACAATGCTCGACGAAAACGCAGGCCCTGTATCCGGAGCGCCAGTCGCCGAATCTCCGTTCTGGGGCGACGAAGCGATCTGGGATTCCCGCGCCAACGTGCACAACCCGATGTTCGATGCTGAAGGCCGCGTATGGATAACCGCGCGCGTGCGTGACCGTGACAACCCGGACTTCTGCAAGGCAGGTTCCTCACATCCATCTGCACAGGCATTTCCTACCGAAGCCAACGGTCGCCAGCTCGGCATGTACGATCCCGCTACCGGCGAGTACCAGCACATCGACACCTGCTTCGGCACGCATCACCTGATGTTCGCCGAGGATGCCAACAACACCTTGTGGACCAGTGGCGGCGGTGCCGTGATCGGCTGGCTGAACACGAAACAGTATCTTGAAACCGGCGACTACCAGGCCGCGCAGGGCTGGACACCGTTCATCATGGATACCAACGGCAACGGCCAGCGTGACGCCTACATCGGCCCGAACGACGCACCCGATGCGACGAAAGACACGCAGATCCTGCCCGGATTCGGCTTCTATGCCGTCAGTCCTGCAACGGACGGCTCCGTGTGGGGCTCGGTACTAGGCTTCCCCGGTGGCGTCGCGCGCCTCTTGCCAGGGGACGATCCCACGCACACGGCACTGCTCGAATACTACGAGCCGCCGCTCGATGACTCAGGTAATCCGTTGGAGGGCTTCTCGCCGCGTGGCATGGATATCGACCGCGACGGCGTGGTGTGGGCGGCGATGGCCAGTGGTCATCTTGCCAGCTTCGATCGCCGCAAATGCACAGCGCCCTTGAATGGGCCCGCAGCACGCGGCCAGCACTGCCCTGAAGGCTGGACCTTTCACGCCGAACCGCTGCCGCAGTTCAACAACGTGGAACGCTCGGGCAGCTCGGAAGGCAGCTACTACACCTGGGTCGACCAGTTCGACACGCTGGGGCTCGGTGCCAATACCCCGATCAACACGGGCAATCAGAGCGGTGCCTTGCTTGCCTTCAATGAGGGCGAGTTCGTGCGTCTCACCGTGCCCTACCCGCTCGGCTTCTACGCCAAGTGGCTGGACGGCCGCATCGATGATCCCGCAGCCGGCTGGAAAGGTCGTGGTCTGTGGGCGACCTACAGCAGCCGTGCACCTTTCCATATGGAAACCGGCAAGGGGCAGTCACCCGTGGTGTACCACTTCCAGCTGCGTCCCGATCCGCTGGCGGAGTAAAGCCCGTATACTGCTGCACTGATTTCCCTGAACGAGAGTAGTCCGATGAAACGAGTTCCCTACCGCTTGTCCCTGCTGCTGAGTGCCGTGGCGTTGCTCAGCGCCTGCCAGCCTGCGAATGACGACAATGCCGCCGCCACGCAGGAACCGGTTGCTGCCGAAAGTGCGGTCACCGACACCATCGAGCAGCTGGCGCCGCTGCCCGGCCTCGAGGAGTCTGTACCGCTACTGACGCAGAAAACACGCATCGCGATGCAGACCACCGCAGGCGAACTGCTGATCGACGTCTATCCGGAAGCGGCACCCAATGCCGCCCAGCGTTTCGTGGAGCTGGTGCAGAGTGGCTTCTACGACAACACGCCGGTGTCGCGTATCGTGCCCGGCTTCGTGGCGCAGTTCGGCATCAACTGGCGCGAGGGGCACCGCGACTGGCAAGACCGCAATTTCAACGATGACCCCACGCTGTTTGCGCTGGAGCGCGGCACCCTGGCCTTCGCCAAGGCCGGCCCCGACACCAACTCCACACAGGTCTTCATCAACTATCAGCAGAACAACCAGCTCGCCGTGCCGCAGTACAACTTCACGGTGTTCGGCAAGGTGGTGCAAGGCATGGAAATCGTGGACAGCTTCCTGCAGGTGGGCGATCCCGGTGGCGGACTCGATCAGGGCCGCCTGTGGGTTGACGGAGAAGCCTATCTCGCAGAGCAGGCTGCACAGCCGAGCATGATTGTCAGTGCCAGTGTAGTCGGCACCACGCCCTGAGTAATTGCAGTTGCTGCAAATTCAGACAGGCCGGATGCATCGCAGCATCCGGCCTGTTTCATTTCAGCGGCAGGTACACATCCGTGATCATGTCGCGCGGCTGCATGCCGGGCCCCACGTTCACGTAGTGGAAGTAGATCGGGAAATCGCGCAGTTCTTCGCCGCTGCCCGGAAGCCATTCGTGGTACAGCCATTCCGCCGCCGTGACATGGTCACGCGAACCCTTGTGGCGGACACAGGCACAGCGACCACCGGGAATCAGCTTCGTTACCACGCCCTGCGGATTCGGCGCCACAGGGGTGTCCACCGACACACAGATGTCGAGTCGGTAATCCTCCGGCAAGGTGCTCACGGGGTCCGTGTAATGGATGCCGTAGGTCTTGCCTTGCGTCGGCGCGATGCCGTTGGCCCGGCGCCACTCGACGAAGGTCTGCGAGGTCCTGTAGCTGAGGTGCTCGGGGCCATGGTGTTCCAGCGCGGCCACCAGGGTGTCGGGAAAATCCACGATTTCAATATGCATGTCATCAAACTCCCGTGTGCAAAAAATGATACAGCACGACAGATGGGCTGGACCACTTTACTCAGCAGTCGCGCGGGACACTTGACCGATCTTGCCGAGTTTGAGGTCGAGCTCACGGCGCACCAGCAGCACGCTGGCAATGGCCTGCGCCCATACCGAGAACACCGAGACATACCAGATGTCGTGGATCACGAAGCCCTCGCGCTGGGCAACCAGGAAGGCCAGAGGAATGAACAGCGCCAGGCGGAATGCCGAGCTCATCATGGCAGGTCGCGTGTTGCCCAGGCCCTGGAACATGCCCGAGCAGCTGAACACGATGCCCTGCGCGATGAAGTTCAGCGAGGTCAACTTCAGGAACTCTCCAGCGATGGTGATGACAGCTTCGTCAGGCGTGAAAAACCGCACCAGAATCCACGGATTCACTTGCATGAAGATGGTGACTAACAACATCACCACGCTGCCGACCAGGATGCCGCTGCGGAATATCTCGCGCACCCGCAACGGATTATGGGCGCCGAAGTTCTGCCCCACCATCGGCCCGATGGCAAAGGAGATCGCCATTGTCGGCATGAAGATGGACTGCATGATGCGGCCGCCCACACTGAAGCCTGCCTGTGCTTCAGGACCAAATTCCTGGATCAGCACATAGACCAGGCCGAAATACACAAACATCAGCAGCATTTCGCCACCGGCCGGAAGGCCGATCGTCAGAATGCGGCGCCACACAGCGAAATCAGGGCGCCATTGCGAAAAATCGAAACGTACATATCTCTCGAATTTGTTGAAATAGAAGACGAGCAGCAGCACGCCCACCGTAACCGAGATGGAACTGGCGAGACCGGCCCCCATCACACCCAGTGCAGGACCCGGCCCCCAGCCGGCGATCAGCACGGGCGCCAGTATGGTATTGAGCAGCACCGTCAGCACCTGCACCACCATGCCAGGTTTCACGATGCCGGTGGCGCGCAGCGCGGAGCTCATGCACACCAGGGCAAAGTGCAGCGCCATGCCGGGAATGAACCAGTAGAGGAAGATTGTACCTTCGCGATGGGTCGCCTCGTCGGCGGCAATGCCGCTCATGTAGAGATCGGCACAGGCCAGCCCGAGTACCAGGGTAGCAATGCCCATGAGGATGGAAATGAACATGCTCTGGTTGAACACGAGGTTTGCTTCGCCCTGCTCCTTGCGACCGACAGCGTGCGACATCATTGCCACGGTGCTGACACCGAGGATCTGCGTGAGTGCCATGACCATGAACATGAGAGTGCCCGCCGCGCCTACGCCGGCAACGGCAGCCTCGCCGAGGCCGGCCACGAAATACAGATCCACCAGCAGGTAGAGGGTCTGGAACAGCATGCCGGCTGCGGTGGGCAGGGTCAGCGAGACCAGAGTTTTGGTGACGGGGCCACGGGTAAGGTCACGCATGCTTGGGCGTCCTGGTGTTAAATTTTACTGGAGGGGAGGAAGGCAGCCCGGCGTAGAACGACGGCAAACAAGCAGGTGGGGCGCCAATCAGCGCGACATATTCCCACACAACGCGGGAGTGTCAATTATCCCGTTGTATTGCCTGAACTTTATGGGACTGCGGCGCCGCTGGCTCAGGGACAGCTGACCAGCCCCAGCACCAGCGCACTGCTGAATTCCGAATCTAGGCAGTTGGGCCGCAGATCCCCGGGAGCCGCCTGCCCGATCGCACGACACTGCAGCTCGCGTACTTCACCGCTGATACTGCCGGTCTGCAGGGTGGTGGGCTGGCCTGCGGGGCACACCAGCAGCGCGCGTGCCGTGCAGTCGACCCCCGGCAGCTCGGCACAGGCATGGAACAGCACCTCCCGTCCGTCCTGCAGCCGATAACTCCAGAACACCAACTCACCGCCTACGCGCCCGTTCTGCCCGGTGGGCGTGGCACCGGCCAAGGCCGGCATCACCGACTCAACGGGCTGGTCAAATACCAGCTCCGGCCCTTTGCTCACGCCCATCGTGCGGCCAGGCAGATCATCCCTGACAGGCCGCGACGCAACTGAACAGCCACTGCTGAACAGCGCATATGCAGCAACGCCCAACGCTCCGGCCCAAGCCATTTCCCGCTTCATGACGCTGCACCTCGTCTTTGAATTTTGTATTGGTTCAACGTTGACTTCAGCACATCATTACATGACAATGCGCGCCTTCCAAAGAACACGCACTCGTAGCTCAGTTGGATAGAGCACCAGGCTACGAACTTGGGGGTCAGGGGTTCGAATCCCTTCGAGTGCGCCACAATCAAACAGGGTGATACCACAGGTGTCACCCTGTTTTTTTTTGCTTGTGCGCAAATTGCAGAAGAAACTGTTGTAATGCATGACCTGCCGGGGCTCTGCCGCCCGGGCAACAGCCTGCCCCTGCTGCGGACTTCCGCCCCATGCTTCATATCGATCGCCAGACCCTGGCTGAAGACATCACTACCCTGCTGCTGCAGAAGTCCACCCGTGATATCAGCTCTGACGATGCGGTCGCGGCCATGCTGCATGCGCAATCCTTCATAGACCGGCTTCTCGCCGCACAGACAGGTGCGGACCAGAAACATTGCAGCATCCTGTTCTCGGACCTGCGCGGCTTTTCGGTTATGGCCCAGAAGTACACCGTCAGCCAGGTTGTGGACATCCTGAACCGCTTTTTCTCCCGAATGATAGAAATCATCGCGAACCATGGCGGCCAGATCGACAAACTTATCGGAGACGCCATCATGGCGGTATTCGAGACGCCGCGGACACCGGAAGCCATTACGCAGGTGTTGCGCTGCGCCATCTACATGCAGAACAGCATGCAGCAACTGGATGAGGAACTGCGGGCCTCGGGCTTCGACAGCATCCACATGGGCATAGGCATCAATTGCGGCATGGTGCTTTCCGGCTACGTGGGCAGCAACCGGTACCGGGAGTTCACCGTGATCGGCCATGAAGTGAACGTCGCCTCACGCATCGAATCCTTTACGATGCGTGGCCAGATTCTGATCAGTGAAAAAATCCATGAACTTTGCCGCGGCCATATCATCGCCCGGTCACCGCAGTTCATTCACCCCAAGGGGGATACCGATGGCATGACCATCTACGAACTCACCGAAGTCACCGGAGCAGACCCGGTGAAGTTGATCCGAGGCACGCGCCGCAAGTCCAAGCGGGTGAATACCAACATCCCTGCCAGGTACCGGCATGTCTCAGGCAAGTCAGTCGAAATAGAAACGCACCGAGGCATCGTGAACAACCTGAGTTACGACGGCATGCTGCTGCAGACCCGGGAACCACTGGAGCTCTGGTCGGAAATCTACCTGCCGACGAACCTGTCACTGTTCTCGGACAGTAACGGAGAACTCTATGCGCGGGTTGTCCGCTGCAGCCCCAAGGACGACCACTTCGAAGTCGGCCTTGAATTTACCATCATCGACGACACCACCCAATTTGCCATCCGCAGTCACATCGACCAGATACTCTGAGCCTCAGCCTGGCAGCAACTCCGGATGCGCAGACCCTGCATGGCGATTGCGCCTGCTGAGCTTGTCACCCAGCACCAGCAGGCACGGCGTCAACACCAGTGTCAGCAGCGTGGCAAAGGCAAGGCCGCCTGCCACGGCAGTGGCCAGCTGGGTCCACCACTGTGTGGAGGGACTGCCGAATTCGATGTTGCGGTTGATGAGATCGAAGTTCATGCCGATGGCCATTGGCAGCAGGCCCAGGATTGTCGTTACCGTAGTCAGCATCACCGGGCGCAGCCGCTGTGCACAGGTCAGCACAGCAGCTTCAGCGGCAGCGGCACCCTGCCCCCGGATCAGGTTATAGGTATCGATCAACACGATGTTGTTGTTCACTACGATACCCGCCAGCGAAATCACCCCGATGCCACTCATCACCACGCCGAAGGGCTGGCCGGTCAGCAGCAGCGCAATGAGCACGCCAATAGTGGAAAACGCCACAGCAGTGAGAATCAGGAAGGTCTGGTAGAAGCTGTTGAACTGCGTCACGAGAATGATGGCCATAAGGAACAGCGCGGCACCAAAGGCTTTCGACAGAAACGCCTCGGCCTCGGCCTGGTCCTGGTTCTCGCCCTTGAACACCACGTTGATCGCGGGATTCACGCCACCGGCGGCGAGCCAGTCCTGCAACTCCAGCACCTTGTCGTTCACCAGCAGTCCTTCCTCGACGTCGGCGGCAAGCTTCATCACGCGCGTACCCTCGGTGCGTTCCAGACTACCCACACGCTGGGCCGGAATGCGGCTGACAAAGTTGCCAATCGGGACGTTGCCCTGCGGAGTGCTGACAGTGAGGCGATCAAGCTGGTCGAGGTTGCGCAGCTCTTCCGGGAAGCGCACACGGATATCCACCTCGTCGTCGACGTTGTCCGGGCGGTAGTCTCCGAGCAGGATGCCGTTGGTCAGCAGCTGCACGGCGCTGCCGATGGTGCTGATGTCGGTGCCGAAGCGGGCAGCGTTCTCCCGGTCCACCTCGATGCGCCAGTCGATCCCGGGCAAGGGACGGCTGTCGCTGACGTCGATAAAGCCACCCAGCTGCTCCATCCCGTCGCGGATCTGCTGCACGGCCTGCGGCAGCAGGCTGGTGTCTGCTGACGACAGTTCGATCTGGATTGGCTTGCCGGAGGTAATACCGGACTCCTGCACTTCCGGTTCGACTACGATACCGGCCAGACCGGCTGTGCGACTGCGTACCTCATTCATCAGCTCTTCGGCGGTGCGGCGCTGGTCCCAGTCGATCAGCTGCAGCTGGATACGGCCGATGATGTCCTCGGCGGTGTCGTTGCCGAGACGGATGCCACTGCGGGCATAGGCCGACTCGAACTCGGGCATGTCGAGGATGCGGGCCTCGACTTCGCGCACCAGGGCGTCACGCTCAACCACCGAGAGATCACCACGGGCATGGATATTGAGCTGCGCAACTTCAGGCTCGATGTAGGGAAAGAACTCCACGCCTTTGCCAACGCTGCTGTACACCGTCACAGTGAGCACGAGCAGGCCAATGGCAAACAGCACTACCTTGCCGGGATGGCGCAGCAGATACACCAACGTTTCCAGATAGCGCTGCACCAGCGGCGAAGCCTCTTCGCGACTTTCGCGTGCTTCACGCAGCAGGTCGGCTTCGGCCTCAACCAGTTGCGTTGTCCCTGAAGTATTGTTTGTGCTGCGCAGCAAGGCGCCAAAGGTAGGCACGAAGAACAGCGCCATCAACAGTGACATCGACAAGGTGACCAGCAGCGTAATCGGCAGGTATTTCATGAACTCGCCGAGGATGCCGGGCCAGAATACCAGCGGCATGAAGGCCGCCAGCGTGGTAGCTGTAGATGCCGTGATGGGCCAGGCCATACGCTTGGCAGCAGCCAGATAGGCCTGTCGGGGCGGATAGCCATGCTGCAGATTGCGCTCGGCCAGCTCCACGACAACGATGGCGCCGTCCACCAGCATGCCAACCGCCATGATCAAGGCGAACAGCACCACGATATTCATGCTGTAGCCCATCAACTGGATGATGAAAATCCCCGACAGGAAGGAACCCGGAATCGAAATGCCCACTAGGCCGGCAGAACGGAAACCGAGTGCGGCAAGAATCACCACCATCACCAGCAGCACGGAAAGGGCGACGTTGTTGACGAGGTCCGTCAGCATCACGCGCACCTGCTCCGAATTGTCCTGGGTGACGGTGACCTTGAGGCCGGCAGGCCAGGCCAGTTGCTCACTCGCGAGCAGCGCCTTCACGGCATCCACCACCTCTATGATGTTGGAGCCGCTGCGCTTGCTGATTTCGAGCGCGATCGCAGAGTTGCCGTCGAGGCGGGCATAGCCATCAGGGTCCTTGTAGGTCCGCCGGACGGTTGCCACGTCCTGGAAGGTCACGGTCTGCAGGTTGTCAGTCTTGATGGGCATCGTCAGCAGGTCTTCGAGATCCTCCACCACGCCGGGTACCTTTACCGAGAAGCGGCCCTGCCCGGTATCGAGCGCACCTGCCGCCACCAGCCGGTTGTTGCGCGAGACGTAGTTCACAAGGTCGGTGAAGCTGAGGTTGTAGCTGTCCAGCGCGGCTGGATCAACGATCACTTCCAGCAATTCCTCACGATCACCTCCCACCTCGGCGTCCAATACCCCGGGTATGGCCTCGATCCTGTCGCGCAGCTTGCGTGCGATCTCCACCAGCGTGCGCTCGGGCAGCTCGCCGTGCAGGATCACCACGAGGATGGGGAACAGAGCAATGTTCACTTCCTGCACGAAGGGCTCTTCGGAATCATTCGGCAATTCGGCTCGTGCCAGGTCCACACGCTCGCGCACATCGCTCAGAGCCTGGTCAGCATCAAAGCCGGCGTCGAATTCCAGCATCAATACGGCGCTGCCTTCGGAGGCCGTAGCGGTCATTTCCTTCAGACCCTCGAGGGTGCGCAGCTCCGTTTCCATCGGACGGATCAACATGCGCTCGGCGTCTTCAGGCGATATACCTTCGTGCGCGATGTTTACGTACATCTGCGGGATCGTGATGTCAGGCTCGGCTTCCTTGGGAATGGTGACATAGCTGACCATGCCGGCCAGCACCAGCAACAACAGCAGGGTCAGAACTGGCCGGGGCCTCGAAACGAAGGCTTCGATAAGCGCGTTCATGGCTGCGCGCCTTCAACGACCGCCATGGCTTGTGCTTCGACCTGCTGGCCTTCCGAGACAAAACCCTGCCCTACCGTGATCAGCTGGATACTGTCCGGCAGGCCAGTCACGTGCAGGCCTTCCTGCGTGGAGCCGACAATCTGCACGGGATAGAAGCGCACGATCTGGCGCTCATCGACCACCTTCACGCCAACCGTGCCATCGTCGGCAAGGCTCAACAGCGCGGAGCTCAGCGTATGCACGCGGACGGAATCGGCATACAGGCGCAGTCGCGCCGTGCTGCCGGCACGGATTTGATTGTCAGGATTGGGTACGGCCAGCTCGATCAGATAGGTACGCGTCGCTGCATCAGCCACACGCGAGATGTAACGTACGCTGCCCTGCACGTCGCTGCCGTCGACCAGAATGGCACTGCCGCTGCTGCCCACCTCGATGTGGCCGATCTCGCGCTCGCTGACGTTGCCGGCGATGATAATGGGATCGAGATCCACAAACTCCACCACACTGTCACCCACACGGACGAAGTCACCGATCTCGATCTGGCGCTCCTGCACCACGCCCGCAAACGGCGCTTCGATGCTGGTGTTGGCGATTTCCAGTTGCATGCTTGCATGGGCGGCACGGGCACTCTCAAGGCGAGCCAGCGCTTCGGCAGTCTGCACTTCAGTGGTGAACTGCTTGCCTCGCAGGTTCTGGATGGCGGCGTACTCGATCTCGCGCTGGTTCACCAGACTGGCAGCTTCCGCCAGGCGTGCTTCACGATCGCGGCTGTCCAGCGTGAACAGCAGCTCTCCTCCGGCCACGGCCTGGCCGCGCTCGACGAGAATGCGGTTGACCCTGCCTTCGGCCTCGGTCCGCAGTTCGACACGGCGATCTGGCTGCGTGCGGCCATTTACCAGCACTTCACGACTGATTTCGTGAGCCTCGTGCCGGCTGACGCGCACCAGTGGCAGACCGCTGCCCAGACCACTATTGGCGACCGGCGCCGAGTCGCCGGGAGCTGGCTCGCTGCCAAGGCCGCTGAGCATCCACAGGCCGACTATCACGATGACGGCTCCGGCGACGACTGCTGGCAACTTGCTGTGACTACTGTGCTTGCTGTCCATGGAATGGCAATTCCTTGCGTCAATAAAGCCCCGGCAGGCGCAGCAGCCGGGCGGGGGGGGGGGGGGGAAAGGCGGCGCCTTATAGCCAATGGCCTTGCACAAGTCAGAATGACGCTGTTTCAATTTTTAGCGCTGCCGGGCACCCATCCAGACCGTGCGCAAGCGTCTATAATTGCGCCTTTCCCGTGTACGCAGGATCGTCCGCCATGCCAGAACCCCAGCCCACCTCGACCTTGTTGCAGATCAGGGACCTTAAACACCCCCTCCTCCGCATCGATGACTTCCAGGTCCAGCGTGGCGAATGCTGGGCCATCATCGGCCGCAACGGGGCAGGCAAGCACCATCTGAGCCAGTTGCTGACCGGCAAGCTTGAAGTACCTCGGGAGTGCCTGCAGCATCACTTCAAGCGTATCCGCATTCTCTCTTTTGAAGCCCAACAGGCGCTCTATGAGCAAGAGCTGCACGACGACGACAGTGAGTTCATGGAAGGCCAGGACAGTGGCACCACGGTGCGCGAGTTGCTCGGATTACAGGGTTCGCTACCGGAACACCTGAAGTTCCTGCGGCTGGAGCCGCTGCTCGACCGCGGCTATCGCCTGCTCAGCAGTGGCGAAGCGCGCAAGACGCTGCTGGCGCAGGCGCTGCTGGCCGAGCCGGATCTGCTGGTACTGGACGAACCCTTCGACAGCCTCGATCGCGACGCCATGGCCCACCTCGACGAGTTCTTCGCAGGCCTGCTGCAACATGGCGGCCCCACCCTGCTGTTCCTGCTGAATACGCTGGACGAAGTGCACAGCTGGCACAGCCATCTTGCCGTGATGGACAAGGGTGAACTCATTACGGCGGGCCCGACTGCCAGCCTGCGCGATGATACTGCCCTGCAGGCCCTTCTGACCTTTGATTCCGGCAGTCTGCCGGACTGGCCGGCAGCGCTGCCGGCCCAGCCCGTTCCTGACATCCTCGTGGAGCTACGCCAGGGCCTGGTGCGCTATGGCGACCGCAAGATCTTCAGCGGATTCGACTTCCGCATTCGCCGCGGCGAGCACACGCTGCTGACAGGCCCCAACGGCTGTGGCAAGTCGACGCTGCTGGGGCTCATCACTGGCGACCATCCACAGTGCTACAGCAACGACTTGCATATCTTCGGTACACGGCGCGGCAGCGGCGAAACGATCTGGCAATTGAAGCGCCAGCTCGGCATTGTCTCTGCCAGCCTGCACCGCGACCATCGTGTATCCGGCTCGGCACTGCAAATCGTGTTGTCCGGTTTCCATGACAGCATCGGGCTTTACGATGCCGTCACACCGGACCAGGTCGCCCATGCCAAACGCTGGCTGCAGCTCACCGGTATGGAGGCAAAAACCAACGCAGGCTTCCGCCAGCTGTCCTACGGCGAACAGCGGCTGGTGTTGGTAGCACGGGCACTGGTGAAACAGCCCGCCCTGCTGATTCTCGACGAGCCCACACAGGGCCTTGACGCCGTCAACCGCCTGCGCGTGCTCTACTTTCTCGAGCATATGGCCACACAGCAGCTCACCACCATCGTGATGGTAAGCCATCGCCTCGACGAACAGCTGGCGCTGTTCCTTCAGCACATCCACATGGACTTACAGCCTGCTGCCTGAGCATATCTGCTACCATCAACAATCCTGAACTGACGGTAACCCCTGCATGGAATTCGGATTCTTGCTGCTGCTCATCATGCTCAACGGCGTCTTTGCCATGGCGGAGATCGCGCTGGTCACCGCGCGTCGTACGCGTCTTGCCATGGCGGCTGAAGGAGGCGATGCCAGTGCCGAACTGGCGCTGAAACTGCACGACGATCCTACGCGTTTCCTGTCCACCGTGCAGATAGGGATCACTTCGATCGGCGTGCTCAACGGCATCGTCGGCGAGACCCTGCTTGCGGAACCGCTGGCGCTGCGGCTGCAGGCTGCCGGACTGGAAGCAGGCACCAGCACTTTCACGGCCACCATCGTGGTGGTAGTGCTCATCACCTATTTATCCATCGTGGTGGGCGAACTGGTGCCCAAGCGTATCGGACAGCTGCATCCTGAGACCATCTCACGCCTGGTGGCGCGGCCCATGCGCGTCTTGTCGCTGTTTACACGACCTTTCGTGCATCTGCTGTCACTGTCCACCAACCTGCTGCTGAAGCTGCTGGGACAAGCCAGCCAGCAGGGCCAGTCAGTTACCGAAGAGGAAATCCACGCGCTGCTGCAGGAAGGCACCGACGCCGGCGTCATCGAGCACCACGAGAAGGAGCTCGTACGCAAGGTCTTCCAGCTGGATGACCGTGCAGTGGGCTCGCTGATGATCCCGCGCGCCGACATTACCTACCTCGATCTCGAAGAGACCCTCGAGGCGAACCTCGCCAAG
>JBIIWP010000128.1:0-7742 GCA_044338855.1 Pseudohongiellaceae bacterium
GCCGAAGCTGCGCTGGTGGTGAATGCCGAGCTGAAGAAGGGTGGTACCTGGGCTGGTGCGGTGGAGCAGCTGGAAAAGATGAAGCTGGTGCCTGTTTATGTGCGTGCTGCGGGCAATAGATCTGAGGCTTTGGATGCGCTGATGCACAAGGGGGCTTTGGCATGGCCGGGCCCGAATAACGCGCTGGAGTTCCAGGCAGTATTCGATCTGGCGCTGAGAGAGATTGCAGAAGAAAAGCCGGGGAACTATCTGGCTAAACAGGAAGGATTGTTCGAATGACACTGATGCCACTGGCGTGTGCGTCAGATGTGCTGGGAACTGAATTTGGTGCCCCGGGCAGGAATCGAACCTGCGACCTGCCCCTTAGGAGGGGGCCGCTCTATCCACTGAGCTACCGGGGCGATTCGACGGGAGTTTCTGGTGACGGAACCGTGGCGGCATTCTAGCACAGCGCCCGGGCCTGTTAAGCCTTGGGGTGGCCTCATGAACTGCAGCTCAGCATCGAGCAACCAGCGCGTTCACGTGCCCATTCGGGACGCTTCTGCGCGAGGTGCTGTTTGCCCGCCTGTTCGGTATAGGGCTGCCTGAAAACCTCCATCAACTCTTCCAGCTTGCTGGTGCTGCCGTCCTCGGCAATCTCGTCGATGGCCAGCTGCGCCAGCCAGTTGCGCGGGACATAGAGCGGGTTCACGGCGTTCATCGCGGTGCGGCGTTCCGCTTGTGGGCGTGCTTCCTGCCGCAGACGCTGCTGGTACTGCTGCAGCCAGTCGAGCAGTGCCGTCTCTGCCGTGGTGTCGGGCTGGGGGTCATACCAGCTGTGTTGCAAGGCTGGCGGTACACCGTTCAGTTCCATGGCAAGATCCACCTCGGCCAGGGCGCGGAAGAACAGCGTCATGTCGGTTTCCACATGCCGGAAGCTTTGCAGCAGTTGTTCGATGAGCTGGGCATCGTTTTCATTCGGCAGTTGCAGCCCCAGCTTGCTGCGCATCATCGCCAGCCACTGCTGTTCATAGGCCTGCTTGTAGCCGGCAATGGCTGTTTCCAATGCCGGTACGTCTTCGATCAGCGGGTACAGCGCGTTGGCCAGTTGCACCAGGTTCCACAGTGCCATCTGTGGCTGCGCACCGAAGCGGTAGCGGCGGCCCTGCGCATCGGTGGTGTTGGGGGTCCACTGCGGGTCGTAGCCTTCCAGCCAGCCGTAGGGGCCATAGTCGATGGTGAGGCCGAGGATGCTCATGTTGTCGGTGTTCATCACGCCGTGCACGAAGCCCACGCGCATCCAGTGCACCATCAAGCTGGCGGTACGCTGGCAGAGCTCTTGGAACCAGGCGATATAGTGGTCTTTGGTGACGACCGCATCCGGGGCGGGCAGCAGCTGCGGATAGTCATGGCGGATGGTGAAGTCGGCGAGCTGTTTCAATACCTCGTGCTCGTTGCGCGCGCTGAAAATCTCGAAGGAACCGAAGCGCACGAAGGAGGGCGCCACGCGGCACACGATGGCGCCGGGTTCCAGTGCGGGGTTGCCGTCGTAGAACATGTCGCGCAGCACCTGGTCGCCGCTCAGCACCAGGCTCAGTGCGCGCGTGGTTGGCACGCCGAGGTGGTGCATGGCTTCGCTGCAGAGGAATTCGCGGACGCTGGACCGCAGCACGGCAAGGCCGTCGGCCGTGCGCGAGTAGGGCGTGGGGCCGGCGCCCTTCAGTTGCAGGATCTGGTGTGCTCCACCGGGCAGCCCGACTTCGCCGAGATTGATGGCGCGGCCATCACCGAGCTGGCCGGCCCAGTGGCCGAACTGGTGGCCACCGTAGCATTGCGCATAGGGCTGCAGGCCGGGCAGCGGCTGCTGGCCGCTGAGATACGCGGTGAAATCCGGGGTGCCCACGGTGTCAGGCGAGAAACCCAATTCCGCGCCGAGTTCGCGTAACCAGGCCAGCAGCCGCGCGTTGGCAAAACGCTTGGGCGTCACCGCTGACCAGCAGCTGCGGCTGACCTGCCGCACGCGATTCTCTGCCACCGGATCACCGGGCAACTCCGTGACGAAGCGGTTGCTCAAAGGGGGCAGCGGGATGGCGATGGCAGACATGGCAAGATCAACTGAAGAGGACGGTCTGTATTGTAGCGGTTCGGGTGCGATGGTGGAGTGGCTGCTTTACAATCGCGCCGTCAGGGCACCGCGTAAAACCCCTTGTTTTGCAAGGTCTGGATCACGCTCACTGCCCGCCCTGAGAGAGGATACAAGATGCTGGACACCCGCCCCCTGCTGCTCGATGCGCCGAGCTTTCCGCCCTTGCAGCGGCGCGCGCTCGAAATCCTGCAGGTGAACCTGGGCTATCTGTGCAACCTCAGTTGCACGCATTGCCATGTCAACGCCGGCCCCAAGCGCACCGAGCAGATGAGCGCCGAGGTGGTGGACCTGGTGCTGGAGTTCGCCCGCGCCAGGCAGGTGCAGGTGCTGGACCTGACCGGGGGTGCTCCGGAGATGAATGTCCACTTCCGCCGGCTGGTGCGCGAAGCGCGCGCGCTCGGCATGGAAGTCATCGACCGCTGCAATCTGATGATCCTGCTGGAGCCCGGCTACGAAGACCTCGCCGATTTTCTGGCAGAGCAGGGCGTCACGATCACGGCTTCTTTGCCCTGCTATCTGGAAAAGAACGTGGAAGAGCAGCGTGGCAAAGGCATCTACAGCGGCAGTATGGAAGCGCTGCGCAAGTTGAACCTGCTGGGCTATGGCACTGACCCGCGTCTGCAGTTGAACCTGGTGTACAACCCGGTGGGCTTGCATCTGCCGCCGGCACAGGGACCGCTGCAGGAGGACTACAAGCGTGAACTGAAGGAACGCTTCGGTCTGGTGTTCAACCAGCTTTACACGATTACCAACATGCCCATCAGCCGTTTCGGCGGCATGCTGCTGGCCAAGGGCTTGTATGACAAATACATGCAGATACTGAAGGACGCCTACCGCGCAGAGAACCTCGACACTGTGATGTGCCGCAACCTGCTCAGCGTGGATTACCAGGGCTACGTCTACGACTGTGACTTCAACCAGATGTTGCAACTGCCGCTGCTGGCCTCGAGCAAGCCCAAGCCGCATCTGCGTGACTTGCTGGTGCAGGAACTTGCTGGCGGTGCCATCGCGGTGGGTGAACATTGCTACGGCTGCACGGCCGGGCAGGGCTCGTCCTGCGGCGGTGCGCTGGCATGACGCAGCCCATCAGCATCATCATCCCGGCGCTGAACGAAGGTGCCGGCCTGGAGGCCACGTTGCTGGCCTTGCAGCCGCTGCGTGCGCGTGGCCATGAAGTCATCGTGGTGGACGGCGGCAGCCGTGACAACTCGGTGGGCATCGCCCGCAGGCATGCCGACCGCATCCTGATGAGCGGCGCCGGCCGCGCGCTGCAGATGAATGCCGGGGCGGAATACGCGCGGCACGAGATCCTGCTGTTCCTGCATGCCGACACCCGGCTGCCGGAAGCGGCCGACCAGCTCATTGATACAGCGCTGGCCGAGCAGGCTTCGCGCTGGGGCCGCTTCGATGTGAGGCTGGACCATGCGCATCCGGTGTATCGCCTCATCGAACGCAGCATCAACTGGCGCAGCCACATCACTGGCGTGGCCACCGGTGACCAGGCCATCTTTGTTGAGCGCAAATATTTCGAGCGTGTGGGCTCCTACGACCGTCTGCCCTTGATGGAGGACGTGACGCTGAGCAAGAAGCTGCTGCATTTTGCGCGTCCGGCCCGCATCACCACGCCGGTGCTGACCTCGGCACGGCGCTGGGAGCAGGGCGGCGTGCTGCACACTGTGCTGTTGATGTGGAGCCTGCGCACGGCGTTTTACTTCGGTGCCGATCCCCATCGGCTGGCAGAACTCTACTACCCGGCCAACCGCGACAAGGCATGAAGTACCCCGACGCCTGCGTAGCGCTGTTTGCCCGGGTGCCAGTGGCAGGCCAGGTGAAGACGCGCTTGATCCCGGTACTGGGCGAGCAGGGTGCCTGTGCGCTGCACGAGCGCCTGCTGGCGCGCATTCTCGGGGTGATACAGCCGCAAACACTGTGTGCCGCCGAGCTGTGGCTGGATACGGCGGGCAGCCATCCCCTGACTGATACCTGCGGCCTGCCGCAGCACCTGCAGCAGGGGGAAGACCTGGGTGTGCGCATGGCGCATGCGGCTGCCGTCACTCTGCAGCGCTACCGCCGGGTGCTGGTTATCGGTACCGATACGCCAACCCTCGATGCGGCTTATCTGGAGCAGGCCCTGCAGGCGCTGGATCAGGGCAATGATGTGGTGCTGGGTCCCGCATTCGATGGCGGCTATGTGTTGATCGGTCTGGCGGACCAGCCATGGCCGGTGTTCGACGCCATCGCGTGGGGTACTGCACAAGTGCTGCAGCAGACCCTGGCGGCGGTTGCGGCGGCAGGCCTGCGCTGCCACTTGCTGGCGGCGCAACCGGACGTGGATCGTCCGGAGGATTTGCGGTATCTGTCATAGTGCGGGCCGCGCCTTTTGTGCGACACTTCAGGCATGTCTTAATCATGTCTTGCCGCCATGGAGTGGCGCGTGTCCCGTTAGTGGCTATCCCTGATGAATCCAAGCAAGACCACAGCGGACCGCAGCGAACTGCTGAGGGTGCTGGTGATCGATGATGAACGTCTGTCTTCCCACAACCTTGGCATCCAGCTGAAGTTTGTGGGGGAAACGCCGTTGCTGTGCAGCAGCGATCAATGGGCAGAGGTGGCGACGGCGCATGGTGCGGAACTGCTGCTCGCGGTATTGGTAGGGTCCATCCGCCGAAGCGACCCCGGCAAACTTCTGGCAGCCCTTTACCAGCAATTCCCGGGCCTTGGCATCCTGCTCGTCACCAACCAAAACACCCCCGATCTTGGCATGCTGCCACCTGCAGCTCGTGCCAGCGTGCAGGTGCTTGATGAAGCTGCCCTCAACTATGAGTCCATGTCGTCCGCCCTGCGCAAGGCGCGTGAGCAGAAGGGCGTGGCGCCGCGCGTGCTGCAGAGCAAGATCATCTCGAACACCGGTTCCGCATTGTTCCGCAGCCTGTCGAGCAAGAGCCGCGTGATACAGCAGATCCGGCAGCAGGTGCAGCAGGTCGCAAAGCGGGACGTCACGGTGCTGGTGCTGGGGGAATCAGGCACCGGCAAGGAAGTGGTGGCGCGCAACCTGCATTACCATTCGGGCCGTGGTGAGTTTCCGTTCATAGCTGTCAATTGCGCCACGATCGCGCCGGACCGCTACGGGGTGGAGTTGTTTGGCCAGGCCGATGGCGCGCCCGGCCTGCTGGAACGCGCCGATGGCGGCACCTTGTACCTCGACGAAGTCGCGGAACTGCCGGTCAACATCCAGACCCTGTTGCTGCGCTTCTTGGAGGACAAATGCTTCCATCGCAGCGGCGGTGGCGAATTGCTGTGTACCGATGTGCGCGTGATTGCTGGCACCGCCCAGAATCTGCAAGTGCGGATCCAACAGGGGCACTTCCGCTCTGATCTTTACTATCGGCTGACCCTCATGCCCATCGAGTTGCCGCCGCTGCGCCGACGACTCGGGGACATTCCAGAACTCGTGCAGGAATTGCTGCGTAACCTCGAAAGCCGGGGCTATAGCCCGATCAGCCTCAATGCGGCTGCCGTTGACGCGCTGCAGCACCATAAATGGCCGGGCAATGTACGGGAGCTGGCGAACCTGATCGAGCGGCTGTGCATCATGCACAGTGAGGGCGTGATTGGCGTGAACGACTTGCCGCTGGAATACCAGCACAGTGGCGATACCGAGGCACTGCTGCAGGAGATCGAGGCGCTGACCTCCAAGGTGGAGGAGAAGGTGGCGGTGTCGCGGGCGGCAGGTAAGGCGGGCAGTGAAGAGTCGGTAACCCCTGCCAGCAATGACGTCGTTGCTGCAGTTCCGGCTCCCGGGCCAGCCCTGGCGCACCCTGCGGAGCCAGCATCGACGCAGGCTGATTTGCCATCGGCCTTGCTCCCGTTGAATGACCTGGTGCTGGAACAGTACCTGCACCACTTCGAGAAGGAGTTGTTGCTGATGGCTCTGGACGACTGCGCCAATATGCTGGGCTTTGCGGCAGAGCGCCTGTGCATCGCGGAAGCGGAGTTGACGCAGAAGATGCAGAGTTACGGGCTACAGCGTTCCTGAAACAGCCCGCTCAAGGTGCGGCGGAAGCTTCTGCGTCCCGCGCATCCTGCTCCAACTCGGCCAAATGGGTTTCCTGCAGCGCCTGCAGGCTCAGGCCATTGACCATGCCTCCGGTAATGTCCAGTCCGATGTTGTCGCCGTCCGGTTCAAGCTGCTCCAGTTTGAGCAACACATAGTCATAGTCGCGCGCCAACCAGAACTCGGTACTGCGTTTGCTGTCTTCATTGCGCAGACGGGCCACATGCACAGCATCAAAATCGCCCAGTGCAGTGTGCAGGGGCTCGTTGCCCAGAACGCGGTAGTGGTGGGTCTCGATACGGTCGCGGTCCATCACATCGAACACGATGTCCTGTTCGCCCTGTTCCAGCCGTTGTCTCAGTACCAGGAAAGTGGTGAGTTCATCGTAGACGGGACCCTGCAAGGCGACTTCGCCACGCTTGTCCTTGACCTGGTATCTCGCGACACCAGCAGCGCGGTCGAACACCACGCTGCGCTCGCGTGCACCGATACCGGTTTGGCTGAACTTGTAGGTGCGGGTGAGCGGCAGCCCTTCCTGCAAGGTAAAGGTGGCGTCCTCGGTGATGGTGCTCACACTCTTGCCAAGTAACAGTATCTTGCTCTGGGCCTGCATGTGAAAGATACCGTTTGCCTCCTCGCGCGTGAGGCTGCGCACGGATGCCGCGCGCCAGCTGCCATAGCGGGCGTCGTACTCGAGGGCAAACAGCGCTGGATCCGCAGCCTGGGCAGCAACGCTGAGCAGCGTGAGGCCAATGCTCAGGAGCAAGCGAAACTGTTGCATGAAAGAGTTGTCTTTGGTCATCTGGTCCGTCCCCGCAGGGCTTTGATCCATGTTGGAGGGATTATGTGCAAGCAGGATGAACGCAGCCTGAAGGGCCGTGTCACCGCATACAAGCGCCGGGGCAATCGGGTATCATGGATTCATGGATTATAGAGAAACAGCAAGCACTTGCAGAGCAGCGATTGCCGTATTGGCCGCTTTCTGCCTGTTTTTTTTGAGCTTTGCTGCGGCACCACTGCACGCAGCCGAGGTAGCGGGCCTTTACCAGGCCTCGGTGCCGGTGGTTTCGCGAGAGGATGAGCGTGAGCGCCAGCAGGCCTTTGTTACGGCACTGCGTCAGGTCCTGGTGAAACTGTCAGGGCGCACCGATACGCTGGAGCACCCCGATGTGCGTCGTGCCCTGGCATCGGTGCAGACCTACGTGGAAGCCTGGGCTTACCGCAGTGTTTCCGCCGAGGTTTCCGCTACTGCGGACCTGCCGGCCGATCCCCTTATCGCGCTCGAAGTGACCTTTTTCCAGACCCAATTGCAAAGCCTGCTGGATACGGCCGGCATCCTGCTGTGGCCGCAGAACCGTCCGGATACACTGTTGTGGATCGTCGAGCAGGATGCCACCGGCCAGCGCACTTTGCTGGGTCGGGACAGCCCTGTGTTCACTACGCTGCAGGCGCACGCTGCGGAACGTGCCATGCCGCTCATCAGTCCGGTGCTTGACCTTGAAGACCGTCTGGCGCTGCGCCCCGATGTATTGTGGACGCTGGATCCGCCGGCAATTCTCGCTG
>JBIIWP010000130.1:0-7701 GCA_044338855.1 Pseudohongiellaceae bacterium
GTAGGACATTGTCAGGCATCTATTCAGACCCGGATGCGAGCATCCAGGCCTAAAAGTGAAAACCCCAGTCGGGTAGCCGACTGGGGTTTTTTTATGCGCGGGGTTCAGAGCGGCATGAAGCAGAAAAAGCGACCCGTGCGTTGCCGCGTTGGCTGCCGCTCAGGGGTCTCGTGTGGACCGAATGATGGTATTCTCGCCCGATCCAAGGGGGGCATATGAAACCAAAATTAAAGCTGCTGCCATTTCTGTTGATTCCGGTGCTGGCCGAGGCCCACCACGGCATCGCCAACTTCAACCTCAATCTCGACGTCGAGATCAGCGGCACCATCACCGACATCGGTTTTGTGAATCCGCACTCTTGGATCTACGTGGATGTGGCGAATGCGGACGGCAGCGCTACCAACTGGAAGTGCGAGTTGCGGGCCGCCACAGTGTTGCGGCGCTCCGGCTGGTCCAAGGAAATGTTCGAAATCGGTTCGCCCGTCACTATCACGGGGTCCCCGGACCGCTTCGAAGAAAACACCTGCTACATGGGCACTATCCAGTTTGCCAATGGCAACAGCATGGATCGCTATGGTCAGCTGGTTGAAGCCGAGCTCGACATGAGCCGCGAAATAGAACTGAAGCGCTTGGCCAACGGGGTTCCCGACATCAACGGGGACTGGGCCGCAGAGCAGGTCGTGATGACCGACCCGCGTGGACAAAGTGGCGCGCTGCTCCCTGTCAGCGTAGCCACGCAGATGGAAGCCGGGGACGTGCCTGATGGTGGACGTGCCTTTCCCGGTTCCCGCGGCACCCCTGAATCATTTACTGATGATCCGCTCGCCACCACCTGGCAGCGCCCGAGCCTGCTCCCACTTACAGCGGCTGGCCTGGCAGCCATCGAGAGCTTTGACGGCGGCTCCACCGACAACCCGCGACTGCGCTGCGAAACCACCAACATCCTGTTCGACTGGGACTTCGACAACCCGATCAACCGTGTCGTGCAGAGCGAGCAGGAGATCAAGCTGATCTACGGCCTGATGAACATGGAGCGCACGATCCATATCGGAGAGGCAGACTTCCCGGCGACGATCGAGCCCAGCCGCAGCGGCTACTCGATTGGCCGTTGGGAGAATGACGTGCTGATCGTTGAAACGCGCGGCTTTCTGCCGGGGATACTGTCGGCCGACTCCCGCACGCCACACAGCGCGGAGATGGTCGTCACTGAGCGCTTCAGCCTGGATCTCGCCAACGGTGCGCTCGTGCGGGAGTTTGAAGCGGTGGATCCCCTGTACTTCGATGGCGTATACCGCGGTCGCAACCGGCACTATGTATCGAATCTCGCGTTCGAACCCTACAACTGCGATGACCGCTCTTTCCGCTCCGATCAACTGCAGCAGTAGGCGGTCTGGCGTCCATGCTGGCCAGATTGTTGCGCGACCCCATCCTGCATTTCATCGCGGCCGGGTTCGTGCTCTTCCTGCTCTCGAGTGTTGTTGCCAGGCCTGAGCAGCAGCAAGAAAACGACAGGCTGATCCGCGTGGATCGCGCAACTTTGCTCACCTTCATGCAGTACCAGTCCAATGCTTTCGATGCCGCCAGTTTCGAGCGCGCGCTCGACAGCATGGGCAACGACGAGCTGCAGCAACTTATCGACGACTACGTCAGCGAAGAAGTGCTGTATCGCGAAGCGACCGCGCTTGGGCTGGAGCAAAGCGATTACATCATTCGCCGACGCATGGTCGACAAGATGCGCTTCCTGCTGACGGATCTGGCCGGTGCAGACACTGCACCCACAACAGCCGAACTGCAAGCCTGGCTTGAACAAAACCCCGGGCTTTATCGCATCGAACCCTCTGCAAGCTTTACCCACGTATTCATCGATGCATCCAGCAGCGGCCAGCAACAAGCGCTGCAGCAAGCAAACGTGTTAATGGCAAACCTCAACGAAAGCCATGTCGGCTTCAACGATGCATCAGCACACGGCGATCGCTTCCCTTTCCTGCGCAACTATGTGGAGCGCACGCTGGATTTCGTGAGCGGACATTTTGGCAAGGCTTTCGCTGACGCACTGGCGCGACTCGAACCCAACGCCGAGCGCTGGCAAGGGCCGCTGCAAAGTGACTATGGCTACCATCTTGTCCTGCTGACCACACTCACACCGGGGCGCGATCCAACGCTGGAGGAGGTGGCCACCAACGTCGCCCGCGATCTCAGTGCCATGCGCAGCGAAGAACGGTTGCAGCAGATGGTGCAGGATGTGCGTGGTCAATATGAAGTGGAAACCAGTGATATTCTGCAGGAAGAGGAGTAAGCGCAGCCAATGAAGACCGCAATTACCGCACTGTTCATCACCTTGCTGTGCCTGCTGACGCTGCCCCTGCGCGCCCACGATGCACGGCCGCTGACCATCACCATGGCGGAGCAGAGCGCGCAGCTCTACCGTGTAATCGTGCGTGCACCTCCAACATTGCCAGTACAGGATGTGCCGACCCTGCACTGGCCCGAGCGCTGCGAGCCGCTGGAAAGCGCACCGCTGTCGCAGAGCCTCGGCAGCACCAGTCTCGTGCGTTGCAACGGCGGCATCGAAGGCGCCGAGCTGGAACTGCGCTATCCAGGGTTCAATCCTTCGCTGACAACGCTGGTGCGGCTCGACACTCTGGACGGGCAGTCCGTCACCGAAGTACTGCCGCCCGACGTCACGCGCTGGAGTGTCGCAGCCAAGCCCGGTTTCCTGCAGATTGCTAGCCAGTACACCATGCTTGGCTTTCAGCACATTCTCGAAGGGCTGGATCATCTGCTGTTTGTCACAGGTTTGCTGTTGCTGGCGAAGCAGACGCGCAGGATTGTTCTTGCGGTTACGGGCTTCACGCTGGCGCATTCACTTACTCTGGCATTGGCCACGTTTGAACTGGTGCGCCTTCCGATTGATCTGGTGGAAGTGCTCATCGCCTTGTCAGTGGTGTTTCTCGCAGCAGAAGTGGTGCGTAACGATGCGGCTACGTTCAGCCAGCGCTTTCCCATCCTGCTGTCGTTTGTGTTTGGTTTGCTGCATGGCTTTGGTTTTGCCAGCGTGCTTGGCGAGATCAGCTTGCCTACACGCGCCGTAGTGCAGGGCCTGCTGTTCTTCAACATCGGCGTTGAGCTTGGACAGCTGGCATTTATCTGTGCCTGCCTGCTGCTGTGGCGCGGCTTTGCAATGTTGCGAGCACGCCAACAGTTCACCGCCAGCCACTGGCAGAATGCAGCACTGCTGCGCAGCGGCGCCTACTTCGTCGGCATCCCCGCGGCCTACTGGTTCATCGAACGCACCGTACCGCTCTTTCTCTCCTGACCCGCCCCGACGAAAGCTCGCTTGATCTGGGGGGCGAGAGGGAGCAGATTGCATGTGAACGTGAAGTCGCCCATGGATTCTAGTGTTGGCACAGGAGCACAGGAGGCACCAGTTGAAAGATCCCGTTTGCGGCATGGACGTCACCGCACAATCTACGCACCATCACCGCCACGCAGGCAGCGACTACTATTTTTGCAGTGCGCACTGCCTGCGCAAGTTCAGCCAGACGCCAGCGCAATACCTTGAGTCGTCCACTGCAGTCGATGCACATTCCGGCGGCGCCAAGCCTGCGCCCGTCGATGCACATTCCAGTAGCACCACACCTGCAGCACAACAGGCCCATTCTTGTTGTGCCAAGCCCACAGCAAAGCCGCCGCACGTAGTTGCACTGCAGGATCCCGGCGCCTGGTACATCTGCCCCATGCATCCGGAAGTCCGCCAGCAGGGGCAGGGCGCGTGCCCACTGTGTGGCATGGCGCTGGAGCCAGAGCTCGTCACCGAGCACGAGGAAGAAAACGCCGAGCTCACCGATTTCAAACGGCGCTTCTGGTACACGCTGCCGCTGTCGCTGGCCGTATTCATCCTTGCCATGTTCGGCCACGGTCGCCACTGGGTGCCCATGCATCTGCAGAGCTGGATCGAGCTGATACTGGCAACGCCAGTGGTGCTGTGGGCCGGCCTGCCCTTCTTCGTGCGCGCCGTGCAGTCGATCCGCAACCGCAGCCCCAATATGTGGACACTGATCGGCAGCGGCACCGCAGCGGCCTACGCCTACAGTGTCGTCGCTACGTTGTTCCCTGCCGCATTCCCTGCCTCGTTCAGCATGGACGGCCGCGTCAGCGTCTATTTTGAAGCGGCCGCCGTAATCATTTCGCTCACATTGATGGGCCAGCTGTTCGAGCTGAATGCCCGCGCCCGCACCTCCGCCGCCATTCGCGAACTGCTCAAGCTTGCGCCCAAAACCGCACGCCGCATTGCCGCCGACGGCAGCGAGCACCAAGTGCCCATCGAGCACATCCAGGTAGGTGATCGCCTGCGCGTGACGCCCGGCGAAAAGCTGCCCGTGGACGGCGTGGTGGAAAGCGGCAGCAGCGCAGTGGACGAAGCCATGCTCACCGGCGAGCCGATTCCTGTCACCAAGCGCCCCGGCGACAAGGTGAGCGCTGCCACCCAGAACACCAGTGGCGCCCTCATCATCTGCGCCGAACATGTAGGCAGCGACACCATGCTGGCCCAGATCATCCAGCTGGTGGCCCAGGCGCAGCGCTCGCGCGCGCCCATGCAGAAGCTGGCCGATGTGGTCGCCGGCTGGTTTGTGCTGGCAGTAGTGGGCGTAGCGCTGCTCAGCTTTGTGCTGTGGGGCTTGCTCGGCCCGCAACCAAGTTGGGTGTATGGCCTCATCGCCGCCGTGTCGGTGCTGATCATCGCGTGCCCCTGTGCGCTGGGGCTGGCCACGCCCATGTCCATCATGGTGGCTACCGGCAAGGCGGCCACGCAGGGCATCCTGTTCCGTGATGCAGCGGCCATCGAGGCGCTGCGCGAAGTGGACACGCTGGTAGTGGACAAGACCGGCACGCTCACCCAGGGCCGTCCGCAGCTGCAGCAGGTGCAGGCTGTGGCCGGCTTTACCGACACGCAGGTGCTGCAACTGGCCGCCAGCCTGGACCAGGGCAGCGAGCACCCCCTGGCCCGCGCCATCGTGGCAGCAGCCCGCGACCAGCAACTGGCCTTCAGTGAAGTGGAGGATTTCGACTCCTCGTCCGGCGTGGGCGTTACCGGGCGGGTAGACGGGCAACAGCTGGTACTCGGCAACACAGCGTTCCTGCAACAACATGGTGTAGACGTGCAGGGCCTCCAGGCGCAGGCCGACACCCTGCGCGCCACCGGCGCCAGTGTGGTGCAGCTGGCCAGCGACGGCAGGGTAGTGGGCCTGCTGGCCGTGGCCGACCCCATCAAGGAAAGCTCCGCACAAGCACTTCAGCAGTTGCAGCACAGTGGCCTGCGCATTGTCATGGCCACCGGCGACGGTGAAGTGACGGCGCGCGCGGTGGCCACACAGCTGGGCATAAGCGAAGTGCACAGCGAAGTGACACCCGCCGACAAACTGGCCCTGGTAGCCCGTCTGCAAAGCCAGGGCCGCAAAGTGGCCATGGCCGGCGACGGCATCAACGACGCGCCAGCGCTGGCCCAGGCCGATGTGGGCATTGCCATGGGCACCGGCACCGATGTGGCCATGAGCAGCGCGCAGCTGACACTGGTCAAAGGCGACCTGCGCGGCATTGCCCAGGCCCGCCACCTGTCCGAGCTCACCGTCCGCAACATGCGCCAGAACCTGCTGTTTGCGCTGCTCTACAACGCCATCGGCGTACCCATCGCCGCCGGCGTGTTGTACCCCTTGTTCGGCCTGGTGCTGTCGCCCATGATTGCAGCCCTGGCCATGAGCTTCAGCTCTGTGTCGGTGGTCACCAATGCCCTGCGCCTGCGCCATCAGGCCTGACCACCCGCTGCCTGGTTGGCCCGGCAAAGTTTCGGGTTAGAATCCGGTGCAAACAGCACACCACAAGTGGGGAACCAACATGCGCAAAACACTGCTCGCTTTGTCTCTGCTCGCCACCAGCAGCGCCACTTATGCCCAGCCACCCGTGGGTGGCCTTGCCGACGGTCCCGGCAAAGAACTGGTACAGCAGGTGTGCTACGCCTGCCACCCGGCTTTCCAGATTATCGGTTCCGCCGGCTACACGGCCGACCAGTGGAAGCACGTGTTCGGCGCCATGGTAAACCTGCCCGCCGCACAGGCCGACACCATCGCCAACTACCTGGCCACACACTACCCACCCAAGCCCGACCGCGCCCCCACGCTTGTCGCAGGCAGCACCCAGATTGAGTTCCAGGAATGGGTAACACCCACCCTGGGCCAGCGCACGCGCGACCCCATCGAAGCGCCCGACGGCTCCATCTGGTGGACCGGCATGTGGGCCTCGCTGGTGGGCCGCCTGGACCCCGCCACCGGCGCCATGGAAGAGTACAAGCTGCCCGTCACCGCACGCCCGCACAGCATCGTGCCCGACGCTGCCGGCAACATCTGGTACACCGGCAACAGCAACGGCACCATCGGCAAGCTGAACCCCAAAACCGGCGAGATCACCCAATACACCACGCAGGCCGGCGACCCGCACAGCGCCGCCGTGCACCCCAACGGCAAGCTCTACTTTACCGCGCAGCAGAGCAACATGCTGGGCATGCTGGACCCCGCCACCGGCGAGCTGAAGGAAGTGCCCACCGAAGCGCGCCCCTACGGCATCCGCGTAGCCCCCAGCGGCCGCGTGTTTGTGGCCTACAACGGCACCAACAAAATCGGCGCCATGGACCCCGAAACCATGGACCTGCGCTACTACGAGATCCCAAATGCGGCCAGCCGCATCCGCCGCCTGGACATCGATTCCAAAGGCATCGTCTGGTACGTCAATTCCACGCAGGGCAAGCTGGACCCGTCCACGGGCGAGATCAAGGAATGGGATTCCCCCAGCGGCCCGCGCTCACACCCCTACGCGCTGGCCGTGGTCAACGACAAGGTGTGGTACAACGAAAGCGGCATGCGCCCGGACGCACTGGTGCAGTTTGACCCGGAGACGGAGCAGTTCCAGAGCTGGGCTATCCCCAGCGGCGTGGGCATTGTGCGCAACATGTGGGTGACGAAGGACAACAACCTGCTCATCCACCAGAGCAGTTCGAATCGGGTGGGGTTGGTGACGATCAAGTAATATAACGGTGTAGTGGCAGTTCGGAGATGGCGCGGTAGTCAACCTCCTCCAGATCAACGGAGCTTCTCAGCGGCATTAGACTTCTGTGCTGTGGTTTCAGACATTGAATCTTGCGATAGATTAATTCCTCACTCGGGGAGGCGTTCTAGAGCTTTGCGCACCGACTATCTAGCTTGGTCCGCGAGAAAAGGTAAGCGCCGTAAATTGCCGGGGCACCTGTCGCCTTGCGCTGACTAGTGAGCATGAAGGCGAGGCGAAATTCGGGAGTGCTCGTGTGGACTGACTATTCGTTGTTGAGAAGTGATAGACGGCGTGCAGGAATGCTCTCAACTTCAAGAAAGCGGAAAATATATATTTATATGCATAAGATACTGCGGTTCGAAAAGTTTGTCGGAACGAAAGACTCAAAGCTAGTTAAGGGACACAGTATCCGGCTATTGAATGCAGAGTCGCTTGATTCTGGAGAAAATGTTGAGATATTACATTTCTTCGGTTGGGCGGTAGCAATAGGAAGGCAAGCTGAATTGCAAATATTCGTCTACGAAGATGATCGAGTTTCCTCGTTTCCTGTAACTGATGCGCGGCCAGATGTTGCGGAATCCTTCGGTCCAGGTGCTGATCAGA
>JBIIWP010000047.1:0-23294 GCA_044338855.1 Pseudohongiellaceae bacterium
CAGCTCGATACAGGGCTCGACCGCCTGCGCCGTGGCCTGGGAGCCCGCTGGCAAACGACGCAGGTGCTCGTGGTGACCGAGTTCGGACGCACGGTTGCCGTCAATGGCAGTGGTGGCACCGATCATGGCACTGCCTCCGTCGCCTTCCGGCTGGGCGGCAGCGTTGCGGGTGGCAAGGTACGTGCTGACTGGCCAGGCCTGAAGCGAGAGCAGTTGTATGAACAGCGCGACCTCAGACCCACACTGGATTTACGCCAGTTGTACGAGGATGCTGCACTGCACCTTACCGGGCAAGCCCTCTTCCTTTCCTAGACCCAGTCCCATCAGTGCGCTCTGAGCAATGCAGAGACATGAGACGACGTCATCATGGTCAGATAAAGGCCAGCAGCAACTCGTTCAGATAGCGCAGACCCATATCGGTCGCCTGGAGGCGGTCGTCGCCAGGCCACAATAGCCCGCGCCGCTGGAGCAGTGCAGTTTTTTCAGCAATCGTTGCCAAGGATAGGCCGGTGCGTTGCTCAAACAGTGCGGTCGGGCAGCCTGCACCAAGTCGCAATGCATTCATCATGAACTCGAAGGGCAGCTCTTCAGTTGGAATCTTGCGGCTTTCTGCCAAGAGCATACGGCTGCGGTCCAGATAGTGCGCAGGCATACGCGTCTTGCGCGTGCGCTGAATGCTGCTGTCGGCCTGCGTGAGTTTGCCGTGGGCGCCGGCGCCGATACCGAGATAGTCGCCGAACAGCCAGTAGTTGAGGTTGTGGCGCGCCTGCCGGCCAGGCTGGGCATAGGCGGAAATTCTGCGGCCCACGTTCGACCTGCGCGCACTGTACGACGAAGCGGCAGTTCACCTTACGGGGCAACCACTGGGCTAGCGTGGGCGGCGGTGCATTGTCAGACGTCGCATGCCCATAAGGAAACCCGTGGCGCAGGTGGCTGTGACACCGAGCAACAGTGTCAACATGAACAGGTCCCACACCGGGCGCGAGCGCGCCAGTATGCTGAAATCACCCCGGTGCAGGGCGGCAAACAGCCAGCGGGTCCAGCGGGCATCGCGGTCCACCTTGCGCAGCAGGGCTCCAGTTTGCGGGTCCAGGTAGTAACGCGCCTCGTCACTGCCTTCGCGCATGATGCGCCATACCGGCAAGGGCACGTCCACATGATGCGCGTAGTAATAGGCATCGGGCTGCGTCAGGAGGGTGGCTTCCGTGCCCGCGCCGGGCAGCAGCAGGCTGGCAGCGCGCCTCAGGGTATCGGCAGGCAGTACCAGCGGCTGGCCCGTATCAAGGTCCAGCCGCGTACGGCGGCCATCCCTGGCTACCGCAAACAGCAGGGTTTCACCCAGCAGCGGACGCAGTTCAAACTTGATGGTCCCTTCCGGCACCTCGCGGTACTCCGGCAATATTTGCAACATGTGTTGTACGTCAACTGTGGACAGTGTGCCGCCACGCAGCAATGCCAGCTCGGCGCCAGCGCCTTCACCCTCCAGCAGGCCCCAGGGATTCATCGAAAACAGGCCACTGAACGTCCAGGTCAAGGTGAGGATGCCGAAGCACACGCCAGAGTAGTGATGCCAGGCGGAGAGGCCTCTGTAGGGTGAATGGCTGCCGTCCTTGCGGCGCTTGTACTGCTTGAAACCGAAGTAGAGTCCCGTCAGCGCAAGGAAGGAGCCGCCCAGCGTCAGCCAGATCACCGTCTGCGACCAGGCTTGCACGTGTTCGCGCAGCAGCGTGGGATACAGCCAGTGGATCACTGCGCCGAGATAGCCCCAGATGCGCTGTTCGCGTGTGGTGTACTGCACAACACTGCCGTCACGTGAGGACAGATACCACTGGGTACCCGCGGCATCGCCTGCTGCGAACTTGTACAGCGGGCGATGCGGATTGTAGGCCCCGTATACCGTCCACTGATCGTTGTGGATGCTACCCTCGAACCTGAATTCACCCAGTCCACGCGTTTGCGCGAAAGCTGCCGCCAGTTCGTGCGCCTTGTCGCGCGCGACTCCGGTAAGCAGTGCGCCCCTGTCGAGCGCATACTGTCGCAGAGTGCCATCGCTGCCCTGCAGGGCCAGCAGCGCTTGCGTGCCGTGCTGCTGCAGGTCGGCAGCCAGATACTGCGACTCGGGCAGCGCCGGCAGCGTGCAACATACCTCCATGTCCAGCGCGGCAAGCGTGCCCAGCTGCTGTACTTCGTCCAGTTCCGGGTAAGGCTTGTACATCATCACGAAACCGGACAGGCACCAGAGCAGCATTACCAGGCCCATTCCGATACCGAGATAGCGATGCAACAGGAACAGCCAGCGCAGCATCACGGGGGGCATGCTCCGCTCAGAACGTGTAGCGGTAGCTGGCGTGGACGGTGCGCTCCATGCCGAGGTGGTCGAACAGGAAGCTGCCGCCGGTATCGCGCGTGCCGCGTTCCACGCGCGTGGCGTAGACCTTGTCGGTCAGGTTCTCGATACGCAGTACCACCTGATGCTCGCCATTGCGGCCCAGTTCGTAGTGGCCCGACAGGTCCATCACGGTGTAGTTGCCGCGCCGTGCAGACTGGCGCTCATTGAGTTCGCCGACATGGTTCACGGACAGGCTCACACCCAGTGGCAGCGCCTGCGCTTCATAGCCGAGACGCAGCTTGGCCTCGCTTTCGGGTATGCCGGTGAGCTGCGCACCGCCGCCATTCATCTGCGCACTGGTGTCCGTGTAGCTGAAGCTGGCGTCGAACTCCCGCGTCAGTTGCACGCTGGTCTGCAGTTCAAAGCCGTCGATGTCCACGCTGTCGTTGGTGTTGATGAAACTCTCGCCGTCCACGCCCGCAATTGTCCAGGGCACATAGGACGCGATGAAATCGGTGATCTCGCGCTTGAAGCCGGTCAGTTCATAAGCGACGTTGCCGAGCTTGCCACCCACGCTGACATTGAAGTTGCGGCTCTGCTCAGGCTTCAGGCCTGGATTGCCCACAGAGAAGTAGTCGTCCGGCACGCCGTCACTGTTGTCGTCGTACAGTTCGTTGAGAAACAGCGCTTCGGCATCGGGCAGGCGGAACGAGGTGCCGATGTTGGTCTGCACATACAGTGCATCCGTCAGCTGGTGCTTGCCACTGAAGTTCCACACGGTTCTGGAAGCCGAATTGGAGGGGCTGTTGCGGCGCGCGCCGAAGGCCAGCATCGTGTTCTCGAACAGGTTCTCGTCGCTGCGTACCTGTGCAAACCAGGCGTCCACTTTCTCCTCCAGTGCGCCGATGCGCCACACGTCATCCCAACCGGCAAATTCCTGGCGGTCGTAGCCGGCGATGTACTCGAGACCGTGTCCGGACGCAAACTTCAGCATGGCATTGATACCGTCGTCGTCATAACCCCAGTAGTCACCGTTGTTGATTGTGCGCAACACACCTGTCACCTGTCCGTTGGCATCGAGGGTGTTGTAGAGGCGTGTATAGGTGGTGTCCCAGTCATGCTGGTAGCTTTTCACAAACAGGCCGAGACGCTCGCTGACCTGCCAGTCGAACTTCAGCGTCAGGATATCTTCCTCGCGCGCGTTGGTGGTGCGGTAATTCAGCATGGGGCGCGCGAAATCCAGCGAGTTCTCCGTACGCTGGTAGTGAAGTGACAGCAGGGTATTGTCCGTGGGTGCGTAGCCGAACTTTACGCCTGCCATGTCAACGATATAGCCGCGGTCGCGGTCCGTGGCACTGGGCTGCATGTCGGCATCGCGGAAAGGCTGATAGCCGTCGGCCTCGTCGCGTGAGGCATAGGCCACGTACTGCAGCTTGTCGGCACCACCGCGCACGTAGCCGTTGAGGCCCTGGCCACCGTTGCTGTGGGCATTGACGCTGATGGCGCCATCCATGTCCTGCTGCAGGCTGCGCGTGACTATGTTGACCACACCGCCAACGGACTGTGTGCCGTAGAAGATGCCCTGACCGCCTTTCAGCACTTCGATGCGTTCGATCATGTGGGCTGGCACCGTGTCGAGTGGGCTGGTGCCGTTGTAGAGGCGGTTGGTGATGCGCACGCCGTCCACCAGCCACAGGATCTCCGTGTTGCGCGAACCCTGCAGCGAGGCGTCAAAGTAGTCGAAGGCGCCGTTCTTGGGGCGGATGTGCAGGCCAGGCACCAGCATCTGCAGCGACTGTGTCACATCCACGAAGCCTCCCTGGCGCAGCTGCTCGGCCGTGATGATTTCCACCTGGTTGCCGTAGCGCGCAAGATCCTGGGGGATGGTCTCCTCGATGCGGCCACCGGTGATGGTGATTTCTTCGATATCCGCACCAAACGTGCTGCCTGCCGTGCCAAGCGCCAGCAGGACCAGAGCCAATTGTTTCTTCTTGTTTAGCTGGGTCATTGAGCCATCCTGTTGATAAGGTCCGGATCCGGTAAGGCGAAGTCTGTGAGACGGCCCGATCCTAGGCGGGTATTGGCAGGCATGTAAGCTGCAGCCAGTTAGAGAACGGTTTAATTAACCGTTAACGCAGTGTTAGCGATTTCTGCAAGTTGCTGACAAATAGCAATATTCTGGCTGAAGAAGCCGGAGCAGGAACGGCTGGCGGAGGCGCATCGGCAGCACTTTGCGGGGTACACTGGACGCTTTACCAAGGAGGAGTCCATGAACATGCACAAACCCGCTGCCCTGTTGAGCCTTGGGTTGGCCCTTGCCGGCTGTGCCAGCACCCCGCCGGCGGCAACCGACTGGATCGAAGTAGCGCTGAGCCCCAATACCTGGTGGGAGGCCGCTTCTGCCGTGCCCTACCGCGAGGCGGAGTTCAGTATCCCGTTGGCAGCGGGCGCCTCGCTGGAACACATGTTGACCCTGCAGGAAGGGGCATTGGTGGTTTACGAGTGGAATACCGTAGTGGCAGATCCCTCGCTGCTGACAGCCGAATTCCATGGCCACACCGAACGCGTTGGCGAAGCGCCAGGTACCGTGATGTTCTACAAGATACACAAGAGCAGCCACGAGGCCGGCACGCTGAAAGCACCGTTCAGTGGTGTGCATGGCTGGTACTTCAAGAATGAGAGCGGGCAGGACATCGAGATTGTGCTGAAGGCTGCCGGTTTCTTTACCGAGTGACGCTAGGCTGCCCGGGCCGGCTTCATTACGCGAATCAGTGCTACTGCGGTAAAGACTGCCGCAACTACTCCGACTGCACCCGCGAAGGGCACCACGCCCAGTCCCAGCAGCATGGCGGCGGCATTGAGCAGCAGTGCCGCCAGACCGGCAAGCCCGACCAGCAACCCGACAATGCGCCACGCACCACGGGCAATGGTCTGCCACAGCTCCATGCCCAGCATGATTGCTGCTACGCCCAACGCAACTTTGGCGGCGAAGTAGAGAAAAAAGGACATGCGCAGCACGGGGAAGAAGACCGGATTCGGCGGAGCTTCACCGCCGTAACCCAGCTGGTAGAACATGGTCAGCCCCAGGCCGGTCTGGATCAGATTGAATATGCCAGCCACCGCCAGGCAGCCGCCGACCAGGGCGTTGTGTTTGACGATGAGGAAGGAAAACAGCGCTACGACCAGCGCAGACAGCGCCTCGATTCGCCAGATGGGATACGCGATATGCGAGTTTCCACTGCCGCCGAGAATCACATACACCATCTGTGTTATCGCCGTCACGATGAGGGCTGTAGCAACCAGTTGCGCTGCGCGACAGGCATCGATTTTCATGTTCGCGTCTCCTTGGGGTGCAGGAAGAATAGGCGACGATACCTGGGCAGTCCAGCAATCTACATGAAATCGAGCAGCAGCTCGTTGAGATAGCGCAGCCCCGTCTCGCTGGGCTGCAGGTGTGCTGCATCCTCCAGCAGCAGGCCGCGCTGGCGCAGTTTGCCCAGGGGCGCTGCGATCTGCTCCGGCGGAAGGCCTGTGCGAGCTTCGAACAGCGCGGCAGGACAGCCCTCGCACAGCCGCAGGGCGTTCATCATGAACTCGAAGGGCAGTTCGTCCACGGGAATAGTGCGGCTTTCGGCCAGCAGCGTGCGACTGCGGTCGAGGTAGTGCGCCGGCATGCGGGTCTTGCGCGTGCGCTGGATGCTGCCGTCGGCCTGCGTGAGCTTGCCGTGGGCACCGGCGCCGATGCCGAGGTAGTCGCCGAACAGCCAGTAGTTGAGGTTGTGACGCGCCTGCCGGCCCGCTTGCGCGTAGGCCGAGATTTCGTAGCGCGCATAGCCATGGTCGGCCAGCAGCGCCATGCCGGCGTCCTGCATCTCGGCCACAGCATCGTCTTCGGGCACCACCGGCGGCCGGGAATAGAATTCCGTATTGGGCTCGATGGTCAGCTGGTACCAGCTGATATGCGTGGGGGCACAGGCGATGGCCTGTTGCAGGTCAGCCAGCGCCTGCGCGGTGCTTTGGCCGGGCAGCGCAAACATCAGGTCCAGGTTGAAGTTGTCGAAACCCGCCTGGCGCGCGAAATCAGCGGCACGCACCGCCTCAAAGCGGTCGTGGATGCGCCCCAGCACCTTCAGATGCTCAGGATTGAAGCTCTGCACCCCGATGGACAGGCGGTTGATGCCGGCGGCGCGATAGGCGGTGAACTTCTGTTGCTCCGCGGTGCCGGGATTGGCTTCCAGGGTGATCTCGATGTCGCTGGCAAACGCCACCAGGTCTTCGATCCTTTCCAGCAGCGTGGCGAAGGCCTGCGCGCTGAACAGTGAGGGTGTACCACCACCGATGAAGATGCTCTGCAGCTCGCGCCCTTGCACGGCATCGAGATCCTGACGCAGGTCTTCCAGCAGCCGTGCCACATAATCCGCTTCCGGTAGCGCGCCGTCTTGCGCATGCGAATTGAAGTCGCAGTACGGGCATTTGCGCACGCACCAGGGGACGTGGATGTAAAGACTCAAGGGTGGCAAGGCCAGCATTACAGTGGCCAGCGGGCGAGCAGCTGCTGCAGGGCCAGGCCGCGGTGGCTGATGCTGTTCTTGATTTCCGGCGGCAACTGCGCGGACGCACAGCGATGGGCAGGTACGTAGAACAGCGGGTCGTAGCCAAAGCCGTAGCTGCCGGCAGCCTGCTGCAGGATCAGGCCTTCCCAGGTGCCCTGACACACCAGCGGCATGGGGTCGTCGGGAAAGCGCTGCAGCACGATGCAGCACTGGAAACGTGCGCTGCGCTGCGCTTCGGGGATGCCCTGCAGCTTCTCCAGCAACAGCGCGTTGTTGTCCTCATCGTTGCTGTTGCCAGCGCCTTCCATGTTGGCGAAGCGCGCGGAGTAGATGCCGGGTGCCCCCTGCAGTGCATCCACTTCCAGGCCGCTGTCGTCCGCGATGGCGGGCAAGCCGGTGAGTTTGCTGGCATGACGCGCCTTGATGATGGCGTTGTCGACGAAGCTGAGCCCGTCCTCCACGGCATCCGGTACTCCGAATTCCGTCTGTGGAATCAGCTCTACATGCTTCAGACGCAACATTTGCTGCAGCTCTGCGAGTTTCTTCTTGTTGCTGCTGGCCAGTATGATCTTTTGCATGATTGTCTTCCCGTTCGGGCGGGCCGCCGCGCCCCGCCCCTGCAGGGGGGGGGTCAATTGGCGTAGAGGGTGGTGGTCCATTCGATCTTGTGCGCGGGGCCTTGCTGCTCTGCCTGTACATTCACTGTGAAGCGCAGCAATTCTGCATTCGAAAATTCGAACTGGCCGAGATAGTAGATGGCTTCGCCTTCGTGCACTTCCTGGAAGTCGATGTCGCCGCTTTGCTGCAGCAGGTTTTGCTTGCCGCCGCTCACCGTCGCTGTCACTGGCGTGGTGGAGCCGTCCGGGTTGTTCTTCAACACGGCGATGTTGAGGAAGGCGCCGCGGCGGTTGCGCTCGATGCCGTATTGTTCGGCGATCTCCGGCGAGATGAAGGTGCTGTTCACGGCAATGTAATGCACCGTGTAGTCGCCAAACGTCTGTGATTCGGCCTGGGCTGCCGGGGTGAGTGCCAGCAATATCGTCGCCAGAACCAGCTGGACCAGGATCGCAAGACGCGTGGCAAAGGCGTGAACGGAGCGCTGCAACATGGTCTTACCGCGTGATGTGATAGATGGCGTTGATGCCACAGAGATTCGGTTTGAGCTTCATGCCGAGCGTGCTGCGGTTCTTGTCGTCCACCACGGTGCGGTGCAGCACCTGGATGTTCTCGCTGGCACACAGGCGGTCGAAGTCGTTGATGGTGCAGTGGTGCAGGTTGGGTGTGTTGTACCACTCGTACGGCAGTGTCTTGCTCTTGGGCATGCGGCCCTTGCCGAGCAGGAAAAGGCGGTGACGCCAGTAGGCGAAATTGGGGAAGGTGAGGATGCAGTATTTGCCGACGCGCAGCATCTCGCGCACGATCTCGCGCGGCTGGTGCAGCGCTTGCAGGGTCTGCGCGAGGATCACCGTGTCGAAACTGTCGTCCTCGAAATTGCCGAGGCCCTTCTCCATGTCCTGTTCCAGCACATTCACGCCGGCCTCGAGGCACAGCTGGATCTTGTCGGCATCGATCTCGAGGCCGCATTCGCGGATCTGCTTCGTGCGCTTCAGGTGTGCAAGGAACGCACCGTCACCACAGCCGAGATCGAGCACGCGGCTGCCCGGTTCTATCCAGTCCTGGATCAGTTGCAGGTCGGCGCGCATCAGATCGCTCCTCCGTTGCCGTTCACTTCAAGGGCAACGCGGTTCATGTAGCCTCTCAGCGCTTTCATGTACCGCGGAATCGGCAGCAGGAAAGCGTCATGGCCTTCGTCGGCTTCCACGTCGAGGTAGCTCACGTCCTGCTTGGCTTTCAGCAGGGTCTGCACGATCTCGCGCGAGCGTGCCGGGGAGAAGCGCCAGTCGCTGGTGAAGGACACCACGAGGAACTTGCAGTCGCTGTCGATGAACGCGCGGCTGAGGTCGCCCTCGTAGTCCACGGACGGATCGAAGTAGTCGAGCGCCTTCGTCATCAACAGGTAGGTATTGGCATCGAAATTCTTGGAGAAGGATTCACCCTTGTACTGCAGGTAACTCTGCACCTGGAAATCCACGTCGAAGCCGAAGCTCAGCTTGCGACTGCGCAGGTCGCGCCCGAAGCGGCCCGCCGCATCCTTGCCGAATTTCTCGCTCATCAGCGCATCGCTGAGATAGGTGATGTGACCGACCATGCGCGCCAGCATCACGCCCTTCTTGGGGTAGGTGTTGAAGTCGTAGTAACGGCCGGCGTGGAAATCCGGATCGCTCATGATGCTCTGGCGCGCCACTTCGTTGAACGCGATGTTCTGTGCCGACAATTTCGGTGCTGCAGCAATCACCAGCGCGTGGCGGATGCGCTGCGGAAAGCTGATGGCCCAGCGCAGCACCTGCATGCCGCCCAGGCTGCCACCGATAACGGCGGCCCAGCGCTCGATGCCGAGACGGTCGGCCAGGCGCGCCTGGCTGTTCACCCAGTCACGCACCGTTACGATGGGGAAGTCCGGGCCAAAGGGTTTGCCGGTTTCCGGATTGATCGACGAAGGCCCGGTGCTGCCCGCACAACCACCGAGGTTATTGAGGCAGACCACGAAGAACTTGTCAGTGTCGAAGGGCTTGCCGGGGCCGATGCAGCAGTCCCACCAGCCGGGCTTTTCCTTGGGGTTTGCCGGGTCGTAGTAACCAGCGGCGTGATGGTCGCCGGAGAGTGCGTGGCAGATCAGCACCGCGTTGGACCTGTCGGCGTTCAGCGTACCGTAGGTTTCCACCATGAGATCGTAGCGTTCGATGCTGCGGTCGCTGCGCAGGATCAGGGGCTGCGTGAACTCGAAGTTCTGCGCCTTGACGTAGCCAACCGAGTCGGCCGGCAGGATGCGGGTGTCGTGGTTCATGCCGCTTTCACACCCCGATCACGAGCTTGGCAACGACGTCGCCCATACCCAGTTGCTGACGCAGCGTGGTAACAAGCAGGATCTCCAGCACCTGGATGCCGAGGAACATGAGGATGGGCGAGAAATCGAGGCCGCCCATCGGTGGCAGGAGGCGGCGTACGCGGTTGTACAGCGGCTCCAGCAACTGGTGAATGAGCAGCAGTACCGGATGCCCGTTGAACGGTGCGATGAAACTCGCGATCACCGACACCAGCAGCGCCCAGAAATAGATGTTGAGGATGAAGGCGATAAGGCCGATGAAGGACCAGGCCACGATCGTGCCGATTGCGACATTGGTATATCCCGACACCAGCAAGGCCAGTCCGGTAAATAGGCTGTTGAGCAGCAGTGCCAGCATCAGCGTGGCGAAATCGAAACCATGGTAGCCGGGAATGATGCGGCGCAGCGGCACCACCAAAGGCGACGTGATTTTGACGATTGTCTGCGTAACCGGGTTGTAGAAATCGGCGCGCGCGGCCTGCAACAGGAAGCGCAGCAGCACAGCCAGCAGGTAGAGGCTGCCGAGGCTGCTGATGATGAGTACCAATGCTTCTCCGAATGCTCCGCCCATATGCTGATGTCGTACCTGTATGAATCTGGTGAGTGGGGTGACTGTTGGCAGATGACGAGCGGCGGCTTGCTCAGCGGCCTCGATTATTCGCCAATTCCATTGGCGGCAACTTCATTCAAGCGCCAGAGAGCTCCCTGGAACGCTGCGCCGCCTTGCCCAAGACCCGCGCGACAATAGCACGCAGGTCCTCGCTCTCAAACTGCTTGATGGCAGCTTCCGTGGTGCCGTTGGGCGAGGTGACGCGGCGGCGCAGTTCGGCTACGTCCACGTCACTGGCCAGGGCCAGTTTGGCGGAGCCCAATGCTGTCTGCAGGCACAGTTCGCGTGCCACGGCGGGCGGCAGGCCGAGCGCTACACCGGCATCCTGCATGGCTTCCATCAGCAGGAAGAAATAGGCGGGGCCGGAGCCGGAAAGAGCCGTGACGGCGTCGATCTGGTCCTCATTGTCAAGCCAGCAGGCCGTGCCTACGGCGCCCATCAGGGACTGTGCCAGGGCTTTCTGGTCGTCACTGACCCATTGATTGGCATACAGGCCGGAGGCACCGGTCAGCACCAGGGCCGGCGTATTGGGCATGCAGCGCACCAGGGCCTGGCCCGAGCGTGTGGCGGCTTCCAATGTGCTGATGCGGATACCGGCGGCAATGGAGACGAGCAGGCAGTCGTGGTGTTCAAGCGAATCGTCGAGCTCTTGCAGCACCTTGGCCATGCTCTGCGGCTTCACCGCGAGGACCACCACATCGCAGGCATGCACGAGGGACTTGTTGTCCAGCGTGGTGTGTACGCCCTTTTGGGCGAAGGCGGCGAGTTTGGCGATGTCGGTATCCGAGGCCCACAGCCGACTGGCGGCAAGACCCTGCGCCAGCAGCCCCTCGATGAGGGCCGTGGCCATGTTGCCGGAGCCGATGAAACCAATGGTCGTGTCTGAAAGTTGCATCGCAGCATTGTACCCAAAATCCCGGGGGCCGGTTATCAACCTGACCCCATTTGGCGTGACCCGGTTCAGCGGGTGCCGAATATGTCGGTGCCGATGCGGACGAAGGTGGCACCCTCGGCGATGGCGGCGGGGTAATCCTGGCTCATGCCCATGGAAAGCTCGTTGCAGTCGGCGTGGCCGGCCGCGCGCAAGTTCCGTGCGGCCTCGGCCAGTCGCCGGAACGCGGCCCGCTGCTTTTCCTCATTGGCCTCGGCGGCAGGGATGGCCATGAGGCCGCACAACTTCAGCCGTGGCAGGCTGGCCACCACCCGCGCCAGCGCCGGCAGTTCCTCCATACTGACACCGGACTTGCTGGCTTCATCGCTGATGTTGACCTGCAGCAGCACGTAAAGGGGCCCTCGTTCGGGCGGGCGCTGTTCGTCGAGCCGTTGTGCGATCTTCGCGCGGTCCACTGTATGCACCCAGTCGAAGTGGCTGGCCAGGGCGCGGGTCTTGTTGGACTGGATGGGACCGATGAAGTGCCAGGTCAGGGGCAGGTCGGCCAGCTGCTGCATCTTGTCGAGGGCTTCCTGCAGGTAGTTCTCACCGAACTCATGCTGGCCTGCAGCAAACGCGGCACGGATGCTGGCAGCCGGATGGGTCTTGCTCACGGCGATGAGCCGCGCGCTGTCGGGCGCCCGTGCACAGCGTGCAGCAGCAGCGCGGATGCCTGCCCCTACCGCTGCAAGGTTTTCTGGTATGCTCGGTGCCATGTTCACATGCCTAGGAATCGCGGCGGATTATAAGAGGAAGCCCCACCCATGAACATCCAGGAACTCCTGAACTTCAGCGTGCAGCAGAAGGCCTCGGACTTGCACATCACCGCCGGCATGCCGCCGCTGATCCGTGTCGATGGTGACATTCGCCGCATCAACGTCGATCCGATGGACCACAAGACCGTACACGGCCTCATCTACGAGATCATGAACGACAAGCAGCGCAAGAACTACGAAGCCGACCTCGAATCCGACTTCTCCTTCGAAGTGCCAGGCCTTGCCCGCTTCAGGGTCAACGCTTTTGTGCAGAACCGCGGTGCCGCCGCAGTGTTCCGTACCATTCCGTCCAAGGTACTCAACATGGAGCAGTTGGGCATGGGCGAGGTGTTCAAGAAGATTTCGGACAACCCGCGCGGCCTCGTCTGCGTCACGGGTCCTACCGGCTCGGGCAAGTCCACCACGCTGGCCGCGATGATCGACTACATCAACAACACCCATTACCACCACATCCTCACCATCGAGGATCCCATCGAATTCGTGCACGAAAGCAAGAAGTGCCTGATCAACCAGCGCGAAGTACACCGCGACACCCACGGCTTCAACGAGGCCCTGCGCTCCGCCCTGCGTGAAGACCCGGACATCATTCTGGTGGGCGAATTGCGCGACCTCGAGACCATTCGCCTGGCGTTGACCGCTGCCGAAACGGGTCACCTGGTGTTCGGCACCCTGCATACCACGTCCGCTGCCAAGACCATCGACCGTATCGTCGACGTGTTCCCTGCCGCCGAGAAGTCCATGGTGCGTTCGATGCTGTCGGAATCACTGCAGGCCGTAGTATCACAGACGCTGCTGAAGAAAGTGGGCGGCGGCCGTGTGGCGGCGCACGAGATCATGATGGGCACGCCCGCCATCCGTAACCTGATCCGCGAAGACAAGATCGCGCAGATGTACTCGGCGATCCAGACTGGTTCGCAGGTGGGCATGCAGACGCTGGACCAGTGTTTGAAGACCCTGATCACCAAGGGCGTCGTCGACCGCAACGAGGCTCGCTCCAAGGCAAAAGCGCCAGATACGCTCTAGGCCGTCTGCACGCGACCGATCACAACGAAGCCGCTCGCAAGGGCGGCTTCTTTTTTGTCCGCTGGAATGGCAGCCAACAAGGGGCCGGCAGTTTGCGGATCCAGCAGCAGCGGCCACAGCGGATGTTGCTGCAGTGCAGCAAAGTGCCCGTTCTCCAGCACCCAGGCCTCGTTGTCGGCGAACAGTGAACTGCGGATGCCCGCCTCCGCCAGGGCGCGCGCGCCGTCGAGCAGCGGGATGGCGTCCATATCGAGCACAACGTTCAGCCCACTGCCCTGCAGCATCTCGCTGAGATGGCCCAGCAGACCAAAGCCCGTGATGTCGGTGCAGGCGCTGGCATCATGCTGCAGCAACCACGCCGCTTCCCGTGCCTGTGAGCGGTTCATCATGTCCAGCGCGGCTTCGAGCACGGGCCCCGGGCAGCGCTGCTGCATGTGCGCGGCCAGGATCACGCCGCTGCCCAGCGGCTTGCCCAGCACCAGGATCTGCCCTGCCTGCAGCGCGCGCTTGTGCAGCGTGCGCGTGCCCGGCGTGCCGTTCACGGTCAGCGCCAGAGACAGTGCTTCGCCTTCGGCACTGTGGCCGCCGCTCAGCAACACGTTGTGCTCCCGGCACACCGACAGCACACCCTGCAGCACGAGGCGCAAGTCGTTTTCCTGCAGTGCCGGCGCGCCATAGGGCAGGCTCAGTGCCAACTGCAGGCTGTGCGGCACTGCGCCCATCGCAAACAGGTCGTTCAGCGCATGCAGCGTGGCGATGCGGCCAAACAGCCAGGGATCATCGAAAGGCGCACGCAGCAAATCCGTGGACTGCACCAGGGTAGTCGCTGGCAGCGTGGTAATGCTCGCATCTTCCGGCAGGTAGTCGCCCAACACTTCGTGCAGCACGGCGGCCAGCGCGCGTGCACCCAGCTTGCCGCCGCAGCCGGCGCAGCGCAGCGCGGGGTCGATGCTGAATTCTGCCAGTGCCTCGTGGATCAGGGCGTTGGCGTGCATGTGTGCTGCAGTAGCCACAGGCTCTTCATACAGTTGCTGCACGCTGTGCATGAAGCGCTGGTCGATGCGACGCTTCAACACCTGCAGCCAGCGTCCGGAACCCCCGACTGCACCAAAGCTGCCCGCAGCCAGGTGGGCGCCGAGCTGAAGCAGGCTCAGGAATACGCGCTGGGGCTGATAAGGACGCAGACTGTGCTGCAGCAAACTGGCGCGCAGGTTATCGAACAGCACGGGCGCCTGTCGCACCGAGAACACGCCGGCCTTGGGTAGCGCCCGCGTACTGAAAGCAGCGACATCGCCAGCCGCGAAGACGGCAGGATCATTGAGGCTCTGCAGTGTGTCCTGCACCAGCACGAAGCCCTGCGCGTCAAGTTTCAGCCCGGTTTCCTGCAGCCAGCGTGGCGCTGCTGCTTCGCCGCACCACAGCAGCAGGTCACAGGGCAGCACTGCGCTGAAACTGTCGTCGGTGTAAAGATGGGATGCTTCCACGCGGCTCACCCGCTTGCTGCACAGCACGCTGATGCCGGCCTTCTCGCAGGCACGCAGCGCAGCACGGCCGACAGCAGCGGGATACGTGGGCAACAGGCGCGGGCTGGCGGTGAGCAGCGTGAACACCGGCTTGTGGTGGATGGTGGCGTCGTGCACCACGGCGCGCTGCAGCGCCAACAGGCTTTCCACTGAGCCGGCGCCACCGCCCGTCATGACGAGGTGCAGTGGCTGGGTGGAGCTGCGCAATTGCTGCAAGGCCTGCCGCCACAACGGCAGAAAGCGTGACACCGGCTTCAGCTGCAGCGCATGTTCCGCCACACCTTCCACGCGCAGGTCGGCTGCGGGCCCTGTGTTGATGCTCAAATAGTCGTAGCTGATGGCCGGGCGTGTCTTCAACTGCAGGCGCTTGCGCTGCCGATCGATGCCGCAGGCTTCATCCAGCAACAGCCGCACCCCGGCACGCCGGCACAGCCTTACCACGTCAATGTGGATCTGTTCGTGCGTGTAATCGCCGGCAAGATGTCCGGGCAGCATGCCGGTGTAGGGCAGTTCGGACAGCGGCGACACCAGCGTCACGCGCACGCCCGGAATCGGCTGCATGCACCAGCGCTTGATAAACAGCAGGTGCGCATAGCCGCCGCCGGCCAGCACGAGATCACGATAGAGGGGGCTCTGGTTCATGCTGCTTGCGCCATGGTGTGTTGCAGCCATTCCAGTACTGCGACACGTTCGCCGCGGAACACAACGCCTTCCTGGCGCTGCTGCAACTGGTAGTCGTAGAGTGGATCGTAGTATTCCTGCAGCAGGATGCGAATCCCGGCCTGGAACGCGTCAAGCTCGCCGTGCGGCAGTGTTGCGAGACCGGCGCGGAACAGTTGCTCCACTTTGGCATGACGGACGTCGCCCAGGCGCTTGCGGATGCGCTGCAGGTTATGCAGCACGTTGTCACCGAACAGTTGCAGCGCAGCGTCGCCATGCAGCTGCAGGTACTGTTGCCAGGGTTCCTCGATATAGTCGCGGCTGATGGCGCTGATGCGCGAGTCGAGTGGCGCTTCCAGCACCACGCGCGGTGCAGACCGCAGACAGTCTTGCATGAACGATGGCATCCAGATCTGGCCGATGAGGCGGCTTTCGTCTTCCAGCAGCACCGGCCGGCGCGCGGCCTCGCCCTGGACGAGTTTCAGCAGGTCGATGGATACGGTGTTTTCCCAGTTGATCTGCGCCGGTTGCGGTTCCAGCATGTGCCCGAAGGCGGAGCCGCGGTGGTGGGCACGCTTCTCCATATCCACATGCCGTGGCACTTGTTGCAGCACCGTGGTTTTGCCGACACCGGTGGCACCGGCCAGCACCAACAATGGTGTATGGGTCAGGTTGTGTTCCAGTGCCGCCAGCAGATAACCGCGCAGCGCCTTGTAACCGCCGCGCACCAGTGGGTAGTGCAGGCCGGACTCGCGCAGCCAAGCCTGCGTAGTGTGGGAACGCAGGCCGCCGCGGAAACAGTACAGGTAGCCCTCGGGATGCGCGTTGCAGAATGCCGCCCAGTCCTGCAGGCGCTGCGCACGCAATGCCGGCGTCGCCAGCTCCAGGCCCAGCGCGATCGCCGCGTCCTGGCCAGCGTCCTTGTAGCGCGTGCCGACCAACTCGCGCTGACGATCGTCGAGCAGTGGAACATTGGTGGCCGTGGGAAAAGCACCTGCGCTGAACTCTACCGGCGCGCGCACGTCCAGCAGTGGCACATCGTGCAGGAAGATCTTCAGAAAGTCGGCGCTGTCGTTACGCATCAGGATTCATGTCGAACCAGGATTCCAGCAGCAACTGCGCGGCCATGGCGTCTACTTTGGCGCGGTCGTTGGGCCTTTTGCCGATGCGCTCAGCGTTCTCCCGCGTGATCTCGCGCGCCTCGCGCGTGCTGAGGCGCTCGTCGATGGTATGGCAGTGCTTGTCGTAGCGCGCCGATACCGTCAATGCGAAGTGCTTGGCAGCGTCCGACATGGGGCTGTCGCTGCCATCCATGTTGTAGGGCATACCGATCACGAAGGCGCAGGGCTTCCAGCGTTGTACCAGTGCATCAAGTTGGGCCCAGTCGGGCTCGCGTTGCTTCACAGGAATCACGGCGATGCCCATCGCGGTGCGTGTCAGGGTCTGGCCCACGGCGACGCCCATTTTTTTGGTGCCGTAGTCGAGGGCAAATACGGTGAGTGCGGGGGGAGTGCTCATCAGACGGCCCTTGAATCGTCAGTTCAGCTGTAACCGACGTCGCCGGTCAGCTGCGACAGCGAAAATCCCAAGGTCGCGGCCGCCATCTCCGGCTTGCGTGCATGGTCTTCTGAAAAGATTATCTCGGACCTGGCGGCGCAGGTGAACCAGGCATTGTCCTTCAGTTCCTGTTCCAGCTGGCCCGGCGCCCAGCCCGCGCAACCCAGCGCCAGCAGGAAGTGCGCAGGGCCTCTGCCGCCGGCAATATCCTCAAGAATGTCGCGTGAAGTGGTAAGCGTCAGGCCATCGGTAACCGCCAGCGACGAAGGCCAGCGTGGTGGCGCATCGTGCAGTACGAAGCCCTTCTGCGTTTCCACCGGGCCGCCCGCCAGCACGATCTGCTGCGCGCCAGCATCGTTCAGGCAGGCCACGCCCAGCTGCTCGAAGATCTCGCCCATCTTCATGTCGATGGGTGCATTGACCACCAGCCCCAGCGCACCTTCGTCGCTGTGGCGCCAGATGTAGATGACGCTGTGGGCAAAATACGAATCCTGCAGTTGCGGCATGGCTACCAGGAAGTGGTTTTCCAGGGAACTGAAGGCCGGGTTGTCTTGGGAGGGGGTAGCGCTCATGGCGACAGGGTAGCACTTCGGGACAGGCGGCAGAACAGCTTGCGCGGCTCAAGCGGCGGGCAAGGCAGCGCGCAAGCCCAGATGTTCGCTAAAGGGCAGGAAGTCCCTGTCGAGGAACAACAGAGGCAAGCGATTCTCTATGCAGTAAGTGGCGATGATGAGGTCGGCGGTCTTGCGGACTGTGATGCCAAGCTTGCGCAAGCTGCGATAGTTCTCGGCACATTTGCCGGCCATGCCTGTGCCAAACAAGCCGTAGTTGTCCAGCGTGGCCAGATAGCGTTTGGCCTGCCGGTAGGCATGATCATCCCTGAAGCCTTGCAGGATTTCCAGCAGGATCAGATCGCCGATGGCAACGATGCCAGAGGCAATGGCGTCGTCGAGTGCGTCCGTATGCAGGTTGTTCCTGCCGTTGAAGTAGTCGATCCAGACGCTGGTATCTACCAGGATCATTTTGCGCCTCGCAGCACGTCCAGATCGCCTTCCCACTTCAGTTTGCCGCGCAATTTGCGCAGATCCTGCTGTCGGCTTCTGCGGATCAACAGCTTCAGACCCTCCTCGACGGCCTCCTTCTTGGTGCCGCAACCGGACGCTTTGAGGGCGTCGCTCATCAACTTGTCGTCAATCACGATGTTGGTTCTCATGTGGTGCCTGTGTGTATGAATGGAGTATCCATACACACTCTAGCATGGGTTCTTTTCCTCATCGTAGTACCGGATCAGCCAACCTGCCAATCTGGTTGGTACTTTGTAGTAGATACAGGCGTAACGGGGCTCGCTGTGGTGCCATTGCCTGCGACGATTTGTCGCAGCTGCGCCATGGTGCTGATCTGTCAGAATCGCGCCCTCTCCCGATGCCGGCAGACTTGTCCTGATGTCCCAGCTCCGCAGCCTGAACCGGCTCCTTCATCTATGGCTCGGCCTGAGCCTTGGGCTGCTGCTGGCGCTGCTCTGCCTTACCGGCGCGGCGCTGGTGTTTTACCTCGAAATCGATGCTGCGCTTAACCCGGAAGTGCAGGCTGAAGCGGCCGGCCCCGCGCCCGGCTGGGACTCCTCCGTGTGGGACGAGGTGCTGGCAACGGCACGTCGCGAATTTCCCGATCCGCACGGCGAATGGTCCTTTGAAGTCAATGGCGAAAGCGGCACCATCCCGGCGCGCTTCTATCCCTCGCAGGAACATCACGGCCATCATGCCGAGCGCTCGATGGTGTGGTTCTCGGCCGATGGCACCCAGGTGCTGCGCTCACAGCTCTGGGGCGACTACCTGATGAGCTGGATCTATGAACTGCACATGCACCTGCTGGCCGGCGAAACCGGCCGGCTCGTGGTTGGCTGGGGCGGACTGGCCACACTGCTGCTGCTCATCACCGGCCTTGTTGCCTGGTGGCCGCGAGGCAGCTGGAGCAAGGCGCTGTCGTTCAAACGCAATGCCGTGCTGCTGCGCCGCCTGCGTGACTTGCACAAGCACGGCGGGGTGTGGAGCTCTGCCTTGCTGATCCTGCTGGTGTTCACCGGTGTGCTGCTGGCATTGCCGGAAGTGAAGGACCAGGTGTTCACGGCGACGACAGGCCCGTTGGACGTGGTGCCGCAACCGCAGTCTGCACAAAGCAGTGGTGTGCAGATTCCCCTGACCCAGGCGCTGGCCGCTGCCCGCGCCGCACTGCCGGGTGCGCGACTGACATTCATTGATGTGCCCGGCGCCGGCGCAGCACCGTTCCGCATGCGCGTGCAGGTGGCCAACGATCCGCACCGGCGCTTCCCGGGAAGCTTCGTGTTCGTGGACCAGTACTCCGGCCGCGTGCTCGCGGTGCACGACATCGCGCAGGGCAACGCCTCGACGGGCATCTCCAAGTGGATACGCCCGATCCATGACGGCTCCATCGCCGGGCTCGGCACGCGCGTGCTCGCCATCGTGCTGGGGCTAGTACCCACCTTCCTGTTCGTCACCGGCATCTATTACTGGCTGCAGCGCCGTTCGCGGCGTCAGCACTTCACCCCTTCACTCCAAGCAACCCACAGGACCTGATCCATGCAGACAAAGTTGACGCTCGCCATCTCCGCTCTGATCGCCGCAGCACCCGCCCTTGCCCAGAACAATGCGGCAGCGGATGTCGAAGAAGTCGTCATTACGGGTTCGCTCGAACGCCAGGCCGATGCTGCCGGCCGTCTGGGGCTGACCAACCGTGAAACGCCAGCCATTGTTGATGTGCTGACGCAGGATGACCTGCAGGCGCAGGGCGTGCGTAACGCCATCGATGCCTTGAATGCCGCCCCGGGTGTGGCGTCCGGCACACTGCCCGGGTCGATGGGCTCGGTGTCCATGCGCGGCTTCCATCGCGCGGTGAACTACCTTTACGACGGTGTGCGCATGGCCAACTCCGATGTGGGCATGCGCAACCAGGATACCTGGGCCTTTGAGCGGGTTGAGGTCATCAAAGGGCCTGCATCGGTTACCTCCGGTGAAGGCGCACTGGCAGGGGCCATCAACTTTGTGCCGCGCCGCCCGCAGCTGGGTGCGGCGTCCGCCGAGGTGCTGGCAAGTACCGGCAGCTTTGGTACTTCCCGCCTTGCCGGCGATGCCAACGTGCCGCTCAGCGACACTGTAGCTGCGCGCGTCAATGCGTCCTGGACCAGAACTGATGGCTGGATTGATGACACCGACTCCGATGCCCTTGCTGCAAGTGGCGCCCTGACCTTTGAACCGAATGACCGCTTCTCGGTGACCTTGCGTGCCGACTACAACGAAGACGATTACTCAACGATCTACTACGGCACGCCAGTGGTATCGCGCGCTGTGGCGCGCAATCCGTCCGATGCCATATCGGGCAGCGCAGGTCTTGTACTCGACGAAGCCATGCGTGACATCAACTTCAACCTTGCCGATGGTGACATGGGCTCGGACAACCTGTGGCTGCGCGCCGCAGCCGAGTACAAATTCTCGGACAGCCTGAAACTCGTCAGCGATACCAGCTGGTATTCCTCCGACCGTCATTGGCAGGACTCCGACGAGTACAGCTTCAACGCCGGCACCGGTTTGATCGATCGCTTCATGACCCTGATCACGCACGACCATGAGTACTGGAACCAGCGCCTGCATCTTGCCCATGACGGCATGCTGGGCGACATGCGCAACCGCTTCACCATCGGCACCGAAATCAGCGGTACCGACTTCTTCACCAAGCGCCGCTTTGGCTCGGCCCCGTCCGCCAATCCGTTCAGCCCCGTGCGCGTTACCTTTCCTGCTGATGTGCCGGCAAACTTCGGCACGCGCCAGAATGTGACTGCTGATGTGAAGGCCTGGGCCGTGTTTGCAGAAGATGCAATCAACCTGACGCCGGAATGGCTGCTGACTGCCGGCGTTCGCCTGGACAACTTCGAGCTGGATCGCTCTATCCTCAATGTCACCGCCGGTACCACGCAAAACTACGGCCAGGACTATGACGCCGTCTCATGGCGCACCGGCACGGTGTACAGCCTGACGCCGCAAACGCAGCTGTTCGCGCAGTACACCTATGCGGTGACGCCGGTCAGTGGCCTGCTGTTCATGAGCGCCACCAACGCCCGTTTCGATCTCACCACTGGCGACTCCTGGGAAGCCGGTGTCAAAACCTCGCTGACAGGGACAGGCGTGGAGCTCACCGCGTCCGTGTTCAAGATCCGCCAGGATGACATCCTCACGCGCGATGCGGCCAACCCGGCAGTTGTGTTCCAGGGCGGCAACCTGCAGTCCGAAGGGGTGGAAGTGGCAATCAACCTGCCGGCGACTGATGAGATTGCCATCAACTTCAGCGGCACGGTGCTGGATGCCAGCTACGGCGAGCTGATCGAAGGCGGTGGCGTAAACCGCGCCGGCAATCTGCCGCAGAACGTGCCGGAGCGTCTGGCTGATCTGGCGGTAACCTGGTCGCCGCGCAGTGTGCCGCTCAGTGTCAGTGGCAGCGCGCGTTACAGCGGCAGCTTCTTTACCTCCAACGCCAATACGGTGAAGGTGAATGCCTTCACGACGTACGAGGCAGCGCTCACCTGGAATGCCGCGTTCGGTGCACTGACGTTGCGCGGCCGCAACCTGACGGACGAGTTCTATGCGGACTGGTCGGGCTATGCCTCGGGCCTGGTGTTTGTGGGTGCGCCGCGCAGTGTGGATCTGACGTTTCTCAAGAAGTACTAGCCCAGTATCGGAATCGCACCTGGCGTGGTGAAAGCGCCGGGTGAGGTTCAGAAACTGCTGAAGGTATCCCCGCGATGGAACTGCCAGGTCCTGATGATCTCCAGAATGTCCACGCGTGAGCGCATGTCGGGCGGGAACGGTTCGAATGGCGCGGCGAGTGTGACGATGTTTATCGCCGCTTCATCCAGCACGCGTTCACCGCTGCTGCGCAGGATGCGGATGTCCTGGACCGTACCGTCCGGCTTCAACGACACCATCAGTCGCAGCGTGCCGTAGATGCCGCTGTTGCTGGCTTCCTGCGGATAGTTGAGATTGCCGATGGCCTCGATGCGTTTGCGCCAGTCATCGAGATACAGCGCATCGGCATCCTGCTTGGTGCTGGCGGACGTCATCGTGTAGCGGCGCGGGCGTTTGGCGTAGGCCTCGCGGTGCAGGTCCAGTTGCGCCTGCAGGCTGGAAACAGCGTCCGTCATCTGGTCGGGGCTGAGGTTGCGCAGGTCGGGTGGAGTTTCCACGGGTGGCGTGGGCGTTTCGGTAAGGTCGCTTTGCGTGCCGCTGTCGCTGTCGCGCGCGATGATGCGTTGCTGTTCCGTTTGCGTGGGGCGCTCGGTGAGGAAGTCGCTGACATCGCGGATCACTTCGTCATTGAAGCGCGCCTGGGTGTCGGTGGCCGGCGCTGTGGCGTCGGCTTCGCTGCCGCTGCCTTGCTGGTTGGCCTGGGCGAGGAAGTCGGCATCGTCGGGTGCTTCCTCACTCTGGAAAGTGGCGAGCGTGATATCGAGGCTTTCGCTGATGCGTGGCTGCGTGGCGAGAGTGAAGCCCACGCCGAGGATCAGCACGGCGTGCACGCAGATCGACATGAACAGCGTGAAGCCAAACCGTTCCTGTGTCAGGCCCAGCGTGTCTTCCGGCAGTTCGCCCAAGGCGTAGCTTTGCGTCATGTGCCCAGACGTCATTTACCCAGTGAGGTGGCGATGCAATCCATCAGTTGACCAGCGATGTCGAGGTTGAACGCGGCATCGAGTTCACGGATGCAGGTGGGGCTGGTCACGTTGACCTCCGTGAGGAAATCACCGATGACGTCCAGCCCGACGAACATCAGGCCCTTGTCGCGCAGCGTGGGGCCCACCTGCTCGCAGATCCAGCGGTCGCGGTCCGTCAGTTCCACGCCCAGTGCGCTGCCGCCGGCGGCGAGGTTGCCGCGCGTTTCATTGGGTGCAGGGATGCGCGCGAGTGCGTAGCCCACATGCTGGCCGTTGACCATGAGGATGCGCTTGTCGCCCTTCACGATTTCGGGAATGAATTTCTGCGCCATGATTGGCGTGCGCTCATGCAGCGTCAGCGTCTCGATCACCACGGTGACGTTGGGGTCGCCTTCCTTCAGGCGGAACACACTAGAGCCGCCCATGCCTTCCAGCGGCTTGAAGATCACATCGCCGTGGTGCCGGTGGAATTCGCGCAGCAGTGACTTGCGTGCCGTCACCAGCGTGGGTGGTGTGCACTGCGGAAACTGCGTGGCGAAGAATTTTTCGTTGCAGTCGCGCAGGCTCTGTGGCTTGTTGACGACAAGACAGCCCTGCTGCTCGGCGCGCTCCAGCAGGTAAGTGCTGTAGATGAAGTCCATGTCGAAGGGCGGGTCCTTGCGCATCAAC
>JBIIWP010000048.1:0-22793 GCA_044338855.1 Pseudohongiellaceae bacterium
TGGGGCGCGTCTGCCGCTGCGCCTTCGTTGAGGTCCCCCGACGGGTCGCCGAGCCACTTGATGCGCAATGGCGCAACAAGTGTACGGCTGCAAGCGTAGCCGCTTGCTCTCGGTCGCAGGCGACCTCGCCCGGCTGCCGCTATTTGAGGCGGCAGCCACTGATTGCCCCAGCACCCTCACAGCCCCCACCGACGCTACCCCTGCCGGCCACAGTTGCGGTTCCGCGGACTATTCTGGTGGTGCAATGACGTGGTTTGCGCCTTGGTCGCGCGGGTCGTGCGCGTACTGCTCGGAATCCTGCCAGGCCAAGTCTGTTTCGCCACTATTACTGCCACTGCACAAGAAAACCGCCGAACGTGCAGCTGGCATCTAAAGGGGTGTCGGGGCGTGGCTGGCTGCGGGGGCAATCAGCGTCTGTCGCCCTGTCGCAGCCCAGCCGGGCGAGGTCGCTTGCGACCGAGCTAGACGAACACTTGTTGCGCCATTGCGCATCAAGTGGCTCGGCTCCGGCGGGGGGATGCAAGCTACAGCGCAGCGACAGGCGCGCCCCCGCAGGCAGCCACGCCCCGGCAACCGAGCACCACAGCCGACGCCGCATAGCCCAGTCACGGCCACAGCCAGAGTCACAGCCCGGTGCTGAAGCCAAAGCCAGCAACAGCACCAAACTCTGCTTGCAATCCAGCGTGCGAGACAGTTACATCGCCGCCATGCCACTACACAACTGTACAAGCAGCCCCCTGTACACATGAGTGCAAGACAGCGAGACGTCAGGACCGGACTGGGCATCGGCGAAATCAAGCGCGATTTCCTCGACAACCTGTTTTACCTGCAGGCACGCTTCCCTGAAGTGGCCAACCTCAATGATTTCTACCAGGCCCTGTCGTACACCGTGCGCGATCGCCTGCTGGAGCGCTGGGTGCGCAGTGCGCGGCTGTTCAAGAACACGGCAGCGCGCACAGTCTGCTATTTTTCCGCTGAATACATGCTGGGCCCGCAACTGGGTGCCAACCTGCTGAGCCTCGGCATCACCGAGGAGGTGCGCGAGGCCATGGCCGAGCTGGGCCTCGACCTCGAAACCCTCATCGAATACGAACCCGAACCTGGCCTCGGCAACGGTGGCCTCGGCCGTCTGGCGGCCTGCTTCATGGAATCACTGGCGACGCTGCAGGTGCCAGCCATTGGCTACGGTATCCGGTATGAGTTCGGTATCTTCCGCCAGGAAATCCGCGAGGGCTGGCAGGTGGAGTGCTCCGACCGCTGGCACGCCAACGGCAATCCCTGGGAGATCCGCCGCCCTACGATCACCTTCGACATCAATTTTGGCGGGCATACCGAGCATTACACGGACGATGCAGGCAGGCAGCGCATACGCTGGGTGCCGGCGCGGCAGGTGCGCGGCGTGGCCTACGACACCCCCATCCTTGGCTACCGCGTGGGCAGTGCCAACCTGCTGCGCCTGTGGGTGGCCGAAGCCGTGGAGTCCTTCGATGTGGAAGCCTTCAACAGTGGCGACTACTACGGCGCGGTCGCCGACAAGATCAGCTCCGAAGTCATCACCAAGGTGCTTTATCCCAATGACGAGCCGGCGGCGGGCAAGGCACTGCGGTTATCGCAGCAGTACCTGCTGGTGTCCTGCTCGCTGCGCGACATGATCCGCATTCACCTGCAGGTACCGGGCAAGACCCTGCTGGATCTGGATGAAAAATACGCCGTGCAGTTGAATGATACGCACCCGGCGCTCGCCGTCCCCGAGCTGCTGCGCCTGCTGCTCGACGAACATCATCTGGGTTGGGATGAAGCCTGGGATGTCTGCACGCGTATTTTCGGTTACACCGACCACACCTTGCTGCCCGAGGCACTGGAGCAATGGCCGCTACCGCTGTTCCGCAGCATGCTGCCGCGCCATGCCGAGCTGGTGCTGGAGATCAACCACCGCTTTCTCAACGATGTGCGCCAGCACTATCCCGGTGATGATGCGCGCCTGGCCCGCATGTCGCTGATCGACGAACACGACGGCAAGTATGTACGCATGGCACACCTGGCCTGCGTCGGTTCGCATGCGATAAATGGCGTATCTGCCCTGCATTCACAACTGCTGCAGAAGAACCTGTTGCGCGATTTCCACGAGCTGTGGCCCCACAAGTTCAGCAACAAGACCAATGGTGTCACGCCACGCCGCTTCCTGCAGCTGGACAATCCGGCGCTGGCGACCCTCATCACGGAGCGCCTCGGCGAGAGCTGGACGCGCGACCTCGGCGAGTTGCGCCAGCTCGAAGTGCTGGCCGGTGATGCACAGTTCCGCCAGCAATGGATGGCGGTAAAGCGCGCCAACAAGTCACGCCTCGCGGCACGCGTGCAGCAGCAAAGCGGCCTCGTGCTGGACCCGGACTGGCTCTTCGACATCCACGTCAAGCGCCTGCATGAGTACAAGCGCCAGCATCTCAACCTGCTGCACGTCATCACACGCTATCTCGCCATCAAGCAGGGCGAGTTGTCCGATCCGGTACCGCGCGTGTTCCTGTTTGCGGGCAAGGCGGCGCCGGGCTATTACATGGCCAAACTCATCATCAAGCTGATCTCGGCGGTGGGCGATGTGATCAAGCGCGACCCCGACGTGAACCACTGCCTGCGCGTGGCTTTCCTGCCCAACTTCAGTGTCAAGGAAGCGCAGTTCATCTACCCGGCGGCGGATCTCTCCGAGCAGATTTCGGTAGCTGGCAAGGAGGCTTCCGGCACTGGCGTGATGAAGCTTGCCATGAACGGCGCACTTACCATCGGTACTCTCGACGGCGCCAACCTGGAACTGCGCGACGAGGTTGGCGCGGAAAACTTCTTCTGCTTCGGCATGGACGTAGACGAGGTGCAGGCCCTGCGCAGCGGGGGTTACCGACCGCGCGACGTGGTCGAAGCGAACCCGATGCTGCGCGCGGCGATTGACCTGATTGCCCACGGCCACTTTTCGGGCGGCGACAGCACGCTGTTCCTGCCGCTGGTCGAGAGCTTGCTGGAGTACGATCCCTTCATGGTATTGGCGGACTTCGCCTCCTATGCTGCTGCCCAGGCTGAAGTGGACCGTGTGCGGCGCGACCCTGACGAGTGGGCGCGGCGCTCGATACTCAACACGGCGCGCAGTGGCTTTTTCTCTTCTGATCGCACCATCCGCGAGTATGTGTCGGAGATCTGGCAGGCCAGCCCGGTCCGGCTTTGAGCCTCGCGCGAACCAGCGCTCACCCCGAAAAGCCACGTTGGCAAACCCCCGCAGCCTGTTAAAATCCGCCGCCTTCCAACCCAGGTCAACGCCATGTCAGCCACCCAGAACCGCCAGCCGCTCGTGCGCTGGTTGAGCTTCCTGATTTTCTTCGCCGTGCTGAACGAAACCGTGTTCAATGTTTCGGTTCCGAGTATTGCCGAGCAGTTCTCGCTCAGTGCAGCCTCGGTCAGCTGGGTCATGACTACCTTCATGGTGTTCTTCGGTATCGGCTCCGTGATCTACGGCCGGCTCGCCGACCTGTACTCGCTGCGGCGCCTCATCGAGTTCGGCACCTGGTTGTACTGCGCTGCCTCCGTGTTCGGCTTCATCGTGCGGGACTCCTATGCGCTGGTGATCGTGGCGCGCGGTGTGCAGGCCATGGGCGCTTCGGCAATCCCGGCGCTGTGCTTTGTCTGTATTGCGCGCTACGTGCCCATCGTGGGGCGCGGCAAGGTGTTCGGTTTCATCACGTCTGTGGTGTCTGTCAGCATCGGCGTGGGCCCGGTACTGGGCGGCTTCGTGTCAGGCCAGCTGCACTGGTCCATCCTGTTCCTGATGCCGCTGCCGACGCTGCTGGCGCTGCCTTACCTGCGACGTGAACTGCCGGTAGAGGCGCGGCGTCCGGGTCGGGTGGACTTCATCGGCGCCACTCTTGTCGCGGCCACCGTGGGCCTGCTGGTGCTGTACCTCAACTTCATGGGGCGCGGCTACCTGCTGGGGCTGGGTGCGGCAGCCATTGCGCTGGGCCTGTGGCTGCGTTTCGCGCCCGAGCCCTTTATCGACCCGGCACTGTTCAGGAACGTGCGTTTCCGTAACGGCGTGTTTGTGGGCATGACCTTGTTCTCGGTGGCCTTTGGTGTTTTCTTCCTGGTGCCGTTGATGCTGACGCAGGTGCACGGGCTGGACACCGACCAGATCGGCATGTTGCTGTTTCCGGGTGCCATCAGTGCGGTGTGGTTCGGTCCCTTTGCCGGCGGCCTCGCGGACAAGCGCGGCAACGCCTACGTAGTCGGCATCGGCGTGCTGCTGCTGGCCGGCAGTACGGCAGGCATGGCGCTGTTGCTGGGCTTCACGTTCTGGGTAGTGCTGTTCGCGATGCTGGCGAACTACATCGGCTTTACGATGTTCCAGACGGCCATGGTCAACTCCGTGTCGCAGACCCTGGCGCCCGAGCAGAGCGGCATCGGTATGGGCATCTTCAACCTCATCAGCATCGTCGCCGGCGCGCTGGGTACCACACTGGTAGGGCGCATCCTTGATAGCCATTCGTTCGATCGCGGCCTCATCGCGTTGTCGAACAATGCCGCAGGCTTCGTTTACAGCGACATCCTCTTGCTGCTCACCTTTGTGGTGCTGGCGGGCGGCTGGGTGTTCCGCATGACCTTCCACGGTATACCGCTGCAGGCCGGTGGGGCAGCGCACGGGCACTGATCCAGCGTGCCGTTGCGGCGCTTGCCCAGGCCGCCAATGTTCCATTTCTCCTGGATGCTGTCGTAGCGCCAACAGGAGTGCATGGGCATAATCGGGGCATGCTGAACACTGTGCCTCTTGATTTGCCCGAGCTGGTCGATCTGCTGCCCGACCTGGTGTGTGTCGTGGGTACCGACGGGACCTTCGCGTTCGTCAATGCCGCCTGCGAAAGCCTGCTGGGCTACAAGCGCGAGGACATGCAGGGACGGCTGATGCTCGACTTCGTGCATCCTGACGATCGCCAACGCACATTGGACGTCGCCCGCAGCGTGGTCTCAGGGCAATCCCTTCCCGCCTTCGAGAACCGCTATCTGCGCAAGGACGGCTCGATAGCGCATCTGCTGTGGACGGCGCGCTGGTCCGAGCGGCATCACCTGCGCATCGCAGTAGCACGCGACATCACGGCCCAGCGCAGCTGAGACTTACGGCTTTTTTTCGTACAGAGCATTGCTGACGAAGATGCTACTGACGCGGACGTCGCTGTGGTTGTGACACTACAGTCAGCTTGAAGCGATGATTGTCTGCAAGAGTATCCACCTGCGCGAAGTGCTCTTTCGCCTTGGCCTCCAGCGGGATGAAACTGTTCACGACGAACAGCGCGCGACCCTTGGGTTGCAGCAGGCGCCGCGTGGCCAGCAGGAAGCGGTCCGTGAGGTCTCGCTCCACGTCGAAACCCTGGTGGAAGGGCGGGTTGCAGAGCACGAGATCAAAGCGCTCTTCGATACCTTCGCCACAGTCGCCGGCGACTACGGCTACTTCACTCGACCCAGCATGTTGCTCGAGGTTGACGGTGCAGGCGCGCACCGCGGCAGCATTGTTGTCTGTCGCCACTACCCGGCGACAGCCGGCCTGCAACAGCGCCAGTGCCAGCAGGCCGTAGCCGCAGCCGAGATCCAGTGCGCCCTTGTCTGCGGTGTCGAGCCGGGCGTTGGCACTGTCCTGCAGGAAGTCGCGCAAGTGCTCCAGCAGAAAGCTGCTGCCGACATCAAAGCGATCCCACGCGAAAATTCCCGGCTTGCTCAGCAGCACCTGGTCGTTCAGCGCGCCGATGGGCAGCAGCGCGTGATAGTCGGCTTCGTTAAGCAGCTCGGCGCGGTTGTCGCGCTTCACGAAATGGTAGAAATGCAGATGCAGGTCGCCGCGCACCAGCGCAGGCTCGCACTGCCACGCGTGCTGTGCGCGTTTCGCGAAGGTCTTGATGCCTTCGTTCTTGTAGCCGCAGCACAGCAACTCGCCGCCAACCGGCAGCAGGGCCCACAGGCGCTGCAGTACATGCTCTACCACTCGCTTCTCCTTGGAGATCCGGTAAAGCGCTTGGGTACAGCCTGCTGGCGCAACAGCGTCAAACACGAAATCACTGAACTCGCAGGGCCAGCCCTGGGTACGGGCCTGTGTACAGATGTCAAAGCGGTTGCTGACAACCTGTACTGTGGCGAACGGATTGCGCGGCAGCGGCGCAGTGTTCTCGTCAAGCACCAGCAAGGTCGGGGCCTGCGGATTGGCCTTGCCCAGCAGTTGCAGCACTGCAGTGTCAGTCATGCAGAAAACTCCTGATTTCGTTGTGGTCGAGTTCACGCCATTGGCCGGGTGCCAGTGCGGGGTCCAGCTGGATCGTGCCGATGCGTTCGCGATGCAGCGTGACAACGCGGTTGCTGCAGGCTGCGAACATGCGCTTGACCTGGTGGTAGCGTCCTTCGTGCAGCGTGACACGTGCGGTGTGCGGGTCGAGCACTTGCAGCTGTGCCGGTAGCGTGGCCTCTGCTTCGCCGTTCAGCTGCAGGCCGGCTGCGAAGCGCTGTGCGACGTCGTCGGCAAGCGGATGCTTGAGTCCGGCCAGATAAGTCTTGTTGCAGCGGCGGCGTGGACTTGTCACGCGATGGCTCCAGTCGCCATCATTGGTCAGCAGCACGAGCCCCGTAGTATCGACGTCGAGCCGCCCGGCGCTGTGCAGGCTCTCGGCCCACGGCGTGGCAAGCAAGCTGGTAACGAGCGGATGGTTGGCATCCTCCTGCGAGCAGACATAGCCTTCAGGTTTGTGCAGCATCACATAACGTGCCCGCGGCCATTCCAGCACGGCGCCATCCAGCGTGACACGGTGCTGTGCATTGATGTCCCGCTCGGCATCCGCGCAGGCAACACCATCGACTGTCACGGCACCAGCCTTCAGCAACTTGCGCACCTGCGAACGCGACTGCTCACTGGCATGCGCAAGGAAGCGGTCGAGCCGCAGGGTACTGTCGGGGGGCAGGGGTTTCATCAATGAATGCAGACTTTTGGAAGTGCGCCGCATTATAAGTCCAATCCTCTCTCTTGGCGCCAAGGGGCCAAGGCACCAGGAGAGCGGTGTGACGTCAGGGATCATGCAACGGGGAGAGCATTCCGTATAATCATCACACCTTTGAAAGAGATCTTCTGATGGTCCTGTTGTTGCTGCTTGGCGTGGGGCTGGTCTCGGCGGGTATCATTTTCTGGTATCCGCAGTGGCGGCGGGGGCGCGTGCTGCAGGAGCCGGTGCCGGTGGCGTGGCGCGATATCCTGGAACAACGCATCGCGCTGTACATGTGGCTGGCGCCGCAGGAGCGTGAACAGTTGCTGGACCTGATGCGGATTTTTCTGGACCAGAAGCAGTTCTACGGTTGCGCCGGGCTGGAAGTGAGAGACGAGATGCGCGTGGTCATTGCGGCGCAGGCCTGCCTTCTGCTGTTGAATCGCCGCACCGGCGTGTATCCGCAGTTGCATCACATCCTGCTCTATCCCTGTGCCTTCGTGCATCGTGGCGAGCATCACAACCCGGATGGCACGGTCAGTGACATGGCAGAGGAACGGCTTGGTGAATCCTGGCAGGACGGCAAGGTGATTCTCAGCTGGGACGACATCGAACAGGACCTGGAACAACCAGACGATGGCCACAATGTCGTGCTGCATGAATTCGCGCATCAGCTTGACGCCGAAACCGGCAGCGACAACGGTACGCCACTGCTGCGCCACAACAAGGGGAGCGAGTGGGTGGCAGTGATGACGCGCGAGTACGAGGCCCTGGGGCGCGCAGCGCAGCGAGGCAAGGAGACCTTTCTTGATCCCTATGGTGCTACGGCGCCGGCGGAGTTCTTTGCCGTGCTCACCGAAACCTTCTTCGAGCTGCCTTACGAGCTGGAGCACTTCCATCCCGAGCTGTTTGCGCAGCTGCTGCGCTACTACCAGACTGATCCGCGCCGGTGGTATCCGCCGGAGACCTGAGGATTCCGGTGTGCTTCGTTACCGGTTTCTCGCAAGGTAGGCTGATTGGGGCAGTGCCGTCACGGCAGGCGTTCGGTGGCGAAGTAGAGCATCATGCCGCCGGCGCGATCATCGCGGCCGTTCAAGGCGCGGCGATTGAGGTAGGCGTCGAGCGAATCCTGCCCCGGGGTTGATTCGCAGACGTCGATGAAACCGAAGTTGTCGTCAGTGCGCGCCAGTACGCCTTCCCAGGCGCGATCCGCCACGCCGTCGAAGAACTCAGGGATCCAGCCTTCGCGGGCGCCGCGCTGCAAGGCCGTGGCCATCATCGCGGTAGCTGACAGCTCGGCCCAGGAGCCGGGGATGTTCAGCACGTTGTGCCACATGCCGTCCACGTCCTGGTGTTGCAGCAAGGTGGTGGCCAGTGCGCTGAACAGTTCCAGCATGCGCGCATGCGCCGGATGGCTGGCCGGTGTGTCGCTCAAGGCCAGCGCCAACCCCAGCGCAACGAATGCATTGCCACGTGCCCAGGCGGCATCTGCTTGCGGCCAGTGGTTGTAGAGTCCGTCGTCGCGCGCCAGCCTGGCCTGCAGGAACTCCACATGGCGCAGGATGAGATCGAAGTAGCGAGTTTCGCCGGTCAGCTTGCCGACCTTGGCCAACAGCGGCGTAGCCATGAAGAAGGCGTCGCTGTAATCGCCGTGGAAGGGCATGGCTTCCAGCGGCTGGCCGTCGGCAGTAAAGCCGAGATCCGCCGCACGTTTGGCGATGGCGAGATAGCGCGGGTTCTGCGTGCGTTCGGCCAGCTCCGCAAACAGGAGGTGGCCGGCGATCTGCAGCGAATTGTTTATCTGCATCTGTTCGATGCTGTCGAGCTGCGGAGCCACGATCGCTTCTACCTCAGTGACTTGCCCAAGGCGCAGGCGGCCAATGAGCGCCATGCCGGGAATGTAGGTCAGCGCAACGAGCTCTTGTCCGTACACGGCGGCAAGTCCACTGGCCATGGCCTCGGGCGTGCGCGTGCGGCGTGCCTGCAATGCCTGTTTGGCCTCTGAGGCTGGCACGTTCTTGCGACCGCGCATCGCTTCGATGAGTTCGTTCTCGTAATCCAGTGAGAATACCGGTATCGGGCCGAGGCCGGGGATACCTTCGCGCAAGGCCGGCCCAAGATTCTGCACATCACCGCCGACAATCACCACGGCGTCCGGCGCGTGCGTGCCGATCCACTGCCACAGCGCCCAGGAGGTCCAGTTCTCCGTATAAGCGGTACCAGTGGGCGGGAACACGAGTTTTTCGGCATCGGGATTCGCGGCAGGCAGATAGGTGACGTTGAGAAAGTTCTCGCTCTCGTTGGCGTAGGCATCGTAGCCCGTCATGACCACGTTGGTGCTGGCGCGCTCGCCGGAAAAGCCGCCGATGACGAGAATGTCAGCTGCGTTGGCTTCCTGCGCCGGCACGCTGTAGGCCACGATGGGCTTGCGCGTGCTGCTCATGCCCACCGTCCAGGTTTGTGCCAGCAGGGCGGGGCTGGCCAGCAGGGTAAGCAGCAGGCCAGTGGCACGAAGGCGAGGGCGCAGGCACTCAGGAAGCAGAAAAGTCGTGCAGTTCATGAATTGTGGTACTCAGAGGCCGTTGCCGGTGACGAAGCCATTGTAGCTTGCCGTAAGCCCTTCCATGTCGCTGAGCAGGGCATCGCGTTCCGCGATCTGTTCAGTCTCGTCCCTCAGGTAGGTATAGGCAGCTTCGATGCCATCGCGCATCCCGCCGAGATGACGCCATATGTCCTGGCTCTTGCGGTTGGCCGGGTCCACGTAGAAATCCAGGTTGGGGACCTCCACCGGCATGCAGATCTGCTGGGCCCTGCCGTCAGGCAGGCGGGTAACCGAGCACTGCAGCATCGTGGTACTGCGGTTGCCGGACACGAAGTATTCCTGCAGTGGTTGCTCGCGGATCTCGTTGGCCAGCAGGAATTCGGCGCTGGCCTGCTCAAGATGCAGAGTGGCCAACTGGATCCGGCGACCCGGGTAGTCCGCCATGCCCTCCAGCCTGGCGATCTCGACAGCGTAAAGTTGTGATGCGCTGAGTGCGGCGCCGAAGGAGTCCGGCAGCAGCGCGTCGCGCGCCGCCAGCAGTTTCCAGCGGCCCAACTGCAGCAGGGCGTCGAGCCGCTCTGGCGAGCCTGGGGCATGGGCACGGTTGCTGATGTGCTGGATGAGGTGCGCCGTGGCGTCGGCTTGTTCCCACTGCTCGGCGGCGCGCTGGCTGCCCAGCAGGCGACGCAATACCGGGAGCTGCTCCGGGTCTTCGAGGCCGCTGCTGATGCGCGCAGCCTGCCACGCCGAGTTGAAGGCCTGCGTGGCCTCTTCCCAGGCCTCGAGCGCCTGCAAGGTGGAACCGAGCTCGAACCAGGTTTCCTGCAGCTCGGCGGCATAGACGCCGCCTTGTTGCTGCAGTTGCTCGATGCGCTGTTCCATGGCGGCTTGCTGTTCCAGCAGCCCGGAGCGCTCTGTCTGGTTGTCCGGTACAGCAGCGCCTGCACCCATGGTGCCCAGCGCAAGACCTGTCACTGCGAGCCTGGCCAGGGGTTGCGCACGCAAGGCAAGTGAGCGAAGTATCGACATCATCTGCGAAAGTGTCCGTGGTACGGATGCGCCAACAACAACTATCGCAGCTGACTATAGCACAAGGCCTTGCGCGAGCTACCCGGCCCGGGTGTAGAGAGATTGCCCATGAAACGCAACAAGATGCATGCGGAGTTGTTCCGCCTTACGTTACGCTGGCACGACAAACTCGACTGCCACGGCCCTGCACTCTGGCACTGCAGCCCACCTGGGGTAGGGCAGCAACAGCCCAGCCTTGGTATTTCCGGCAACGGCCTAGTTGGGCACAGCCACGATCTGCAGTTCCACGCGACGGTTCTGGGCGCGGCCGCCTTCATCGCTGTTGGATGCAATCGGCTGGTCGGGGCCCATGCCCTGCGTGACGAGACGGTTCTGGTCCACGCCGCGCGTGGCCAGGTAGTTGGCGACACTCTGTGCGCGACGATTCGACAAACCGTAGTTGTACTCGGCGCCACCGGTGGAGTCGGTGTGGCCTGTCACGGTGAGGCGCGTGTCCTCATACTTGGCAAGCACCTGTGCCACCGAGTCCAGCACCGGCATGAAGTCGCCACGCAGCGCGAACTCGTTGGTATTGAAGGTGATGTTGCCCGGCATGATGAGACTCAGCTGGTCGCCGTTGCGTTGCACCTGCACGCCGCTGCCGGCGAGTTCTTCACGCAGTTCAGCTTCCTGTACGTCCATGTAGGCGCCGATGCCGGCACCGATGGCGCCGCAGCCAAGGGCGGCGTTGCGGGCACGCTGGCCGCTTTCGCCCGCTCCGATCAGCCCGCACACCACGCCGCCGATAGCGCCAAATTTCACCGCATTGCTGGTCTGCCGCTCGCCGGTGTAGGGGTTGATGGTGCTGCAGGCACCAAGCAGCAGGCTCAGGGCCAATACGGAAAGCGTGGGCAGTCTCGAAAATCCGGACAATGCGGCGGGTGCGGACTGCTTATGGACGGTGTTGCTTGGCATGGTGTACTCCTGTTGCGGGCAAGCTTTGGATAGACCCGATTCTGGGGAGATAGTTTACGGCACTTACCTTAACCGCGCGTGAAGGACACTATGCATTCGCGGCACCGTGCGGCACTGTTCGGTACCGCACTGTGGCGTCAGGCGGGCGCGTTGGCTGGTCTCAGCGTGCCACGGGGTTGCCGGCCAGATACACGCTGCGGATGCGGCGGGTATTCGTGATGTCGTCGAGGGGATTGGCATCCAGTACCAGGAAGTCGGCGAGTTTGCCCGCCGCCAGCGTGCCGCGGTCATCGAGCTGCATGTAGGCTGCGCTGGTCGAGGTTGCGGCGGTCAGCACATCGAGCGCACTCATGCCGCTGGCCACCATGTCTTCCATCTCGATGTGGGCGCCCCAGGCCACGTTGCCGTCGGTACCCATGGCGATGCGCACACCAGCATCAGCCAGACGCTTGAGGTTGCGTGCCTGGATACCAAAGGCGTCCAGTGTGGCTTGCTGACCGGTGGGCGCGTCCAGCAAGGGCTGCAGTTGTTCGTCGGGAATGGTGCCGCGCAGCCATTCGAGGTCGGTGGCCACGCCCCGCGACGGCAGGTTGGGCACCACCACCACGTCGGGACGCGCCTGGATCTGCGCCACGAACGCATCGTCGATATCCTCCTCACGCACGCCGTGCGCGAAGGCGTCGACACCGGCACTCAAGAGGTCCTTGGCATCCTGCACGCCGAAGATATGTGCTGTCACCCGCAACCCATTGGCATGGGCTTCGTCGATGATGGCGCCGAACAGCTCGGGCGTGAGGCGCTCGTACTGGCCGTTGCGGTCGTCCACCCAGATTTTGATGATGTCGACGCCGCGCGCGGCTTCTTCGCGCACCGCAGCGCGGGCTTCTTCCGCAGTAGTCACCCAGTGGGGGACTTCGGTGCGACCAGGTTCTGGCGTGGTGAGGCCGCGGCCGGCACTGCGGTACAGCGCGATGCCGGGCGCTGCTTCATCACGTACTTGCAGCGGTACTGCGTCACCATCCATGCCCATGCCAAAGGCAGCGCTGACGCCATAGGTGGCGCGCTTGCGCAGATCCTCGATGAGCGCTTCGCGCGTGGTGTTCAGGTGCACGTGGCCATCGATCAGCGTGGGCATGACGGTGGCACCCGTGAGGTCCACCGTGGTGGCGCCGGCGGGTAAGGTCACGCTGCCCGATGCACCCACCGCCGTGAACAGGCCGTCCTGTACCACGAAGCTGCCGTTCTCGATCACGTTGCCGTCACCGAGGATGAGGCGCGCGCCCTGATACACGGTGGCTGGCACAGGTGCGGGTGCGGCTTCGACCACTGCTTCGGGAGCGGGGGCCGGCGGCGCTGCCGGGGCGTCCTGCGGGGCAGGGGAGCAGGCTGCGAGCAGGGACAGGGCCAGCAGGGAACCAAGGCTGGCGATACGCGAACGTGGTGTGGCGAACATGGCAAGGGCCTCTCGATTGCTGACGGTGGAGTGTCCGGAAGTATAGTGGTGCAGGCTTGCGGCGAGGTCAATGTTCGTTGTGGGGTGGGATTTGTCGGGGCATGGCCTACCCGGGGATCGGGGCGCCCTCAGCGAGGAAACACAAAACTATCGCCTTCGCAGAAACAGCTGCGGTATCTTGGGCGTTACATCCACCCAAGAGCACAAGAACATGAATAAAGTCTCGATCCTGGCCCACGCCATCCGCAGCCTCACGCTGCTGTCCCTGCTGGGTGCAGGTTCCGCTGCGCTGGCGCAGGACCTCGTGATCACCAACGGCCGTATCATCGACGGCAACGGCAACGTGATCGACAACGGCAGCGTGGTGATCCGGGCAGGCCGTATTGAATCGGTGGCAGCAGGCAGCGCCAGCGTGGCCGGCGTGCAGAGCATCGATGCCGGTGGCAGAACCGTGATGCCAGGCTTTGTCGAAGGCCATCGTCATGTGATCGCCGGCGATCCCGCTGCGTGGCTCACGGACGTTGCGCCGCAGCAGCTGCAGGAATTCCTCGACGCTGGTTTCACCACGGTGTTGTCGGCCATTGACGCCCCGCCCATCGTGGCGGCGCGGGACATGATCGCGCGCGGTGAGCTTGCCGGGCCGCGCCTGTTTACCGGCACCTTCATTCCCGTAGCCGGTGCTGATCCCGATGCGCCGCCCGCAGCGCCCGGCGATCCGGCCCGTACCGATCCTGCGCGACTTGGTGGCGCCGACAAGGCCGCGCCGGCGATACCGGCTGAAGTCGTGATCGGCATGATCGAGAATGCAAAGAATCAGGGCTACGACTACCTCAAGACCGTCATCAACACCACGCCGGGCGGTCCCGAGATCGATACGCTGAAATTCATCGTGGCAGAAGGCAACAAGCGTGGCATGCCCACCATCGTGCATGCCGTCAGCGTGAAGGACGCCGCGCTGGCCGTGGAAGCCGCTCCCGCCATGCTGGTGCATACGCCGCACGTTGGCCGTCTCGATGAAAACGCGGACGCCCTGCAGAAGATCGCAGGTGCCGGCATCCCCATGACCTCCACGCTGTCCGTGTTCGTGCCGCATTTCGACGCAGCTGGCACGCCCCTGTTTCGTGATCGTGGTCCCTTTCCCTGGGACACGCTGTCGAGCGCCGGTCAGGGCCCGGTCAACGCGCGCTTCCTGTGGGAAGCTGGCGTGACCTACGGCTACGGCACCGATACGCAATGGCCACCGAAAGAAACCCTGCACGATGAACTGCGCGCACTGGCACTGGTGTTCTCGCCGCAGGAAATCGTCCAGATCATCACGAAGAATGCCGCAGCCGCCACGCTGCACGGTGACGAGTTCGGCACCCTGGAACCCGGCAAGTATGGTGATCTTGTCATCATCGATGGTGACCCGCTGGCCGACAGCACGGCATTGCTGAACGTGGTAGGCACCATCAAGGAAGGCAAGGTGGTGTTCTCCACCCTGCAGCCTTGAGCACTACTGCCATGCCGCATCAGCACGCGTCCCTTGAACCGGTACTGCTGCGCAAGCTGCTCAAGGAACTGGGCAGCTTGCGCCAGCTCATGATCGACACGCTCGCCGAGCACCAGTCGCTGCTGGCAAAACTGCATCCGGAACAGGCCATCGGCGCGGCCAACCTGCTGCAGTACCTGGCCTTCCGCTCAAGGGATGTGCGCAAGCTGCAGGACACGCTGCACGAGCTGGGCCTGAGCAGCATGGCCAGCGCCGAAAGCCATATCTGCGCGCAACTGGAACAGATCATGCTGCGCCTCGGCTGGCAGCCGGATGCCGCGTTTCCTGCGGCCTGCTGCTACCACGTGGGCAAGAGTGGTCTTGATGCGCACACGCGCCGCCTGTTCGGGCCACAGCACAATGGTGGCATCAAGCATGTGATGGTGACGCTGGACGAAAGCTCCGGCGGCTCGGTGGAACTGCTGGAACAGGCCCTGATCGGGGGCATGACGGTGGCGCGCATCAACTGTGCGCATGACGGCTTCTCGGAATGGGAGCGCTGGATCGGCAACGTGCGCGATGCTGGCAAGAACACCGGCCTTACCTGCTCCATCTACATGGACCTGCCGGGCCCCAAGATGCGCCTTTCCATTGTAAAGGGCGCCAATCGCAGGGGCCGTATCAAGCTCAAGGTTGGCGACGAGATCCGTCTGGTCGAACAGAACCGCATCCCGGAAGCCCGCGTGAAGGCTATTGCCTGTCAGGAAGCCGGCATCGTGGCACAGCTGAAAACCGGGGCCGAAGTGGCCATCGACGATGGTAAATATACTGGCCAGATCGTGCGCAAGGGTGGTGCCTGCTGGATCCGCCTGACGCGTGTACACGGTGCCAAGCCGCGCATCGAAGACGACAAAGGCATCAACTTTCCGCATGCGAAACTCAAGATCCCGCTGCTGACAGCGCGCGACCGCGAGTTGCTGCCCTTCATCGCGCGCCACGCTGACCTGATGGGTGCAAGCTTCATCCGCACGCCGGCCGATGTGGCCGAGCTGCGTTCAGTGCTGCGCAAGTTTCCCCGCCAACCCGAGCTCATTCTCAAGATCGAAACGCCCGAAGCCGTGCTGCACTTGCCGGAACTACTGCTGGAAGCCATGCAGGATCGCAGTTGCGGCGTGATGATCGCGCGCGGCGACCTCGCCGTGGAACTGGGTTTTACGCACCTCGGCGATGCCCAGGACAAGTTGCTGTGGCTGTGCGAAGCGGCACACGTGCCGGTGGTGTGGGCCACGCAGGTGCTGGAATCGCTCAACAAGACGGGATTGGCCACGCGCTCGGAGATAACTGATGCGGCACAGGCCTTCAAGGCCGAATGCGTGATGCTGAACAAGGGTGGCTACCTGCTTGAAACCATTGCCACGCTGCAGGAAGTAATGCAGGGTACCGATGGCCAGCGTCGCAAGAAGCGTTACACGCTGGCACCCTTGCCCGAGGCTAGCGAGTTCTTTGCGCGGCATCCGCGCGGCAAACGCAAGAAGGCGCGCGGCAAGGGTTAGCCCAGATCTGAGGAGTCCAGCACCATACTGCAGTTGCGTCCCGCGCGTTTGGCGGCATACATCGCCGTATCCGCTGCCGCGATCAGGGCGGTCGGGGTCTGGGCGTGCAGGGGGTAACTCGCCACTCCCATGCTCACCGTCAGCTTGCTGAAGTGCTCCGCACCACTGGAAAATTCGAACTGCTCCACCTGTCTGCGCAGGCGTTCGGCCACCTGTAAGGCCTCCTGCGTCGTGGTCATCGGCAGGATCAGCATGAACTCCTCACCGCCGTAGCGGCACACATGGTCGATGGTACGCGCGCTGTCCTGCAGCATGTGGGCCAGCTGGCGCAGTACGGAGTCGCCGGCCTGGTGGCCGAGCGTGTCGTTGATCTGCTTGAAATGGTCGATGTCGAGCATCAGCAGGCTTACCGGTGTGCCGTAGCGTTGGGCGCGCGCCACTTCCTGCCCCAGCAGTTCCTGGAAGGCCCGGTGGTTGCTGAGCCCTGTCAGGCTGTCCTGGCGTGCCAGTTCTTCGGCCTGTTCGGCGCGCTCCTTGGTGCTGAGGTCACGAAACAGGCCGACGAGATAGCGCTTGCCCTGCAATTCCATGAGGCTGGCGCTGATCTCGGTGTTGAAAACGCTGCCGTCCTTGCGCTGCATGGCCAGCCGGCACTGGTGCAGCTCTCCACGCAGCATGCTGGCAAAGGCCTCCCGGGCCGCGGCGACGACTGCGGCCGGGTGCAGTTGCTCCATCCGCAATGTCACCAATTCGCTGCGCGTATAGCCCAGCATGCTGCACATGGCCGGGTTTACCAGCAGGAAATCGAGGGTGTCGGCATCGACCACGATGATGCCATCCTGTGCGGCGAGGAAAACGCAGTTGAACAGCTGCTCGGAGTCGAGCAGCGCCTGATGCATCCGCTGCCGTTGTTCCTGGTCTGCAGGTAGCTGCTGATCCGTCATGCGTGCTATGAATTACCTGAATTGGTGCGGAATGCGCAGCTGATGTCAGAGAGTGTAGCCTTGCTCGCGGAAAAGCTGCAAGCAGGCATCCACCGCCACTGCATCGTACTGCGTCTCCTTCCCATTCCCGATTTCCGTCAGTGCACTTTCCAGTGGCAGGGCGGCGCGATAGTGACGATGGGAGCACATCGCCAGCACCACGTCGGCGAGGCCGATGACGCGTGCTTCCTGCAGGATTCTCTCGCCCTTGAGGCCTTGGGGATAGCCGCTGCCCATAGAAGTCGCGTTCATCTGCTTCCAGCGACGGTCATTCAAAGCTGAAAATATCGACTTCGTCCTGCGGCTTCTGCATGCCTTCCTCGTGGAACTCTTCCCATATCTGCGACCAGGGACGTCCGTACATGTCCGGCACCCAGAACTCGAAACGGTCGCCGGGTGATTTGGGTGAGGCCACACCTTCCACCGGGTAGATGGTGGGTACGCATTCAATGTAGGTGTAGGGGTCGCCTTCGCTGAGGCTGCTCATGCGCGTGAGGTTGCGCACGATACGTACGGGTTCCACCAGCGCTTCAGGATCGTACAGGATGGCTTCGTGGTTCAGCGCGGTGATAGCGCCGTTGGCGTCGCGCACTGGGGTGTAGATTTCGATGCTCTGCATCTTGCTGGAGAATTCGAATGCCGAGTGCGCCATCCAGCCCTGGATGTTGGAGGTCCAGCTTACCAGCACTTCGCCGTCCCAGAAGCCGACGCTGTCGCCGTACCAGCGCGGCACGTCCTGGCCCAGGCGTGGCACTGCACCGTCCAGGATGAACTCGCGGCCCACATGCACGTTGGTGATGAAGTTGCGCGCAACGCCGGCGGTGATCTGGAAGATCTCGGGCGTCACCAGGATCTGGTGGTTCTGCATGATGGTGGATGCAAAGTGCCAGCGGCGCATGAAGCCTTCCGGCCAGCAGTACTGTGAAGGCCACTGCGACTGCTGGTGCGCCTGGTGGTAGCTCTCCTGCACCACGCGTTGCTGGTACTCGGGTGTGAGCAGCGACATGATCGTGGGCAGCTGGTTCACCAGCATGGAATACCAGGTACCGCGCAAGCCACCGGGACCGCCTTCATTCCAGAAGTAGCGGCCGCTGATGTCGCCGGGTACGGTGGCATAGCTGTGTTCTGCATGGGTGCCGCGCTGCTTCGATTCAGCCAGCAGGGCTTCGTAGTGCTCCTGTGCGGTGGCAAAGCCGTAGGGGCTGAGGATCTGGTCACGCGGGTAGTCGCGGTCGCAATGGCCCCAGGCGGCAGTGGCGGGATAGTTGTCGCCAGCCACGGACATGCCGGGATTGGCGCCACCCTGCGACTCGATGGCCATGCCGGAGTTGCAGCGGTAGTAGCGCGGATCCAGCCAATGGTCTTTGTCCTGGTAGAAGTCGGTGGTGGTGTAGATGTCCACCGGCAGTGGTTCGATACCGTCCGGTACTTGTCCACCGGATGCCGCCACGCTTTCCACCATGCCATTGAAGAGCTGGATGGCACCGACCACCTCGAAGCCCTGCGCATCTGCAATGGGCGCACCGCGACCGACGCTCTCAAAGCCGATGTCAGGCATCATCTGGGCGAAGGTGGGCAGGGCGAATGCGGCTGCGAGGGTGGCAGCAACGGTGGCAAGCAGCTTCTTCTTGTTCGGGTGGTTCATGCGAAACCTCGGATGCAGGAAGGGATGAGCAGCTCAGTGGCGGGTAAAGCGGTCGAGCATGCCCATGGCGAAGGCCGACAGCACGAAAGTCAGATGGATGATGACATACCACATGAGGCGTTCGGGTTCGATGTTGCTCATGTTCATGAACATGCGCAAAAGGTGGATCGAGGAAATGGCCACGATACTGGCCGCCACCTTGTTCTTCAGCGAGGAGGCGTCCATCTTGCCGAGCCAGCGCAGTTTGTCGCTCTCACCCTTGGCATCCAGCTCTGACACGAAGTTCTCGTAGCCACTCAGCATCACCATTACCAGCAGGCCGCCCACCAACGCTATGTCGATCAGCGACAATACGATCAGCACCACATCAGCCTCGACAGCATGGGAGTCGAACGTGACGGCGAACAGGTGCCAGACTTCCCGGAAGAAGGTGATGCCGAGGGCGATGATGGCGAGGCTGAGGCCCAGGTAGACAGGCGCCAGCAACCAGCGCGAGCGCACCATGAGCTTTTCGATGAAGTGTTCCAAGGCAGGACTCCGGAGGGGCAAAGTATCGGCGCGCAGTATAGCGCAGCGACTCGCGTGATGGTTTAGAATTGCTGCCATGCGCAACGTCCCCGCTCTTGTAATTTCCGTACTGCTGTCGGCCCTTGTCATGGTATCGACTGTCATCGTGTCGCCGGCCAAGGCCCAGCACGCCACTGCCTTTGATGTGGTGGACGGTCGTCAGGCCTACCAGCGCTTCTGCGCCAACTGCCACGGTCCGGATGGTGATGTGGTAGTCAATGTCGACCTTGGTCATGGCAACTTTCGCCAACCTTATACCGATGCACAATTGGCGGCGCTGCTGCGCAACGGCATCCCCGGCACGCCGATGCCGGGCAATCCCGGCATGGCTGCCGCACAGATCGACCAGATCGTGGCGTATCTGCGCAGTCTAGCCAGCACCGACAGTGGTGCAGCCGGGGATGCGACGCGCGGCGCGCGACTGTTTGGCGGCAAGGGCGAGTGTCAGTCCTGTCATCGCATCGCCGGTCAGGGCTCGCGACTGGGGCCGGACCTCAGCGTCGTGGGCCGCCTGCGGTCTGCTGCCGAACTGGAAGTATCGCTGCGCGCGCCGGAACGGACAGTACAACCCGCGCACCGTTTTTATCGCGTGGTAACGCGTCGTGGCGATGAGGCCAGCGGCCGCCTGCTGAACCAGGATGCATTCAGCGTACAAATGCTTGATACCGATGAACAGCTGCGTTCGTTCAACAAGAGCGAGTTGCGTGAACATGGTTTCATCGATCCCGGCATGCCTTCCGTTGAAGGCCTGCTCTCCGACCAGGAAGTTGCCGATCTCGTGGCTTACCTGGCGTCCCTGCGAGGTTAGTACAATGTTGTCCCGCGTTGCGTTGGTCGCCACCCTGCTGTTGGCGTCCGTGTCCCAGGCCCAGGTCGGATTCGATGAAGTCGCCGACGCCGACGACGCGCCCGAAAACTGGGTCAGCTATTCCTACAGTCTCAACAACCAGCGCCACAGTGCCCTCGATGAGATCAACCTGCGCACGGTAGGCGCACTCGAACTGCAGTGGGTTTGGCAGGCACGGTCACTGGAAAAATTCGAAGCCACGCCACTGGTGGTGGACGGCATCATGTATACGGTGCAGGCGCCCAATGATGTGGTGGCACTCGATGCCGCTACAGGTCGCGTGTTCTGGACCTACCACCACGAACCTGCACCCGCACGCACCTGCTGCGGCCGGGTCAACCGCGGCCTTGCCATCCTCGGCGATACGCTGTTCATGGGCACTATCGACGCGCACCTGCTGGCCATCGATGCCCGCAGCGGTACGCTGCTGTGGGATACCGTGGTAGCGGATGCAGCTGCGCAATATTCCATCACGATGCCGCCGCTGGTGGTGAAGGACAAGGTGTACATCGGTACGGCTGGTGGCGATCTCGGCATCCGCGGTTTCATCGCCGCCTACGATGTTGCCAGTGGCGAGGAGCAGTGGAAGTTCCACACCATTCCCGGTCCCGGCGAACCCGGGAACGACAGCTGGTCCGGTGATTCCTGGCAGACCGGTGGCGCCGCCATCTGGAATGCGGGCGCGTGGGATGCCGAAGTGAACCTGATCTATTTCGGCACCGGCAATCCTGCGCCAGACTGGGACGGTCGCACGCGCCTCGGTGACAACCTCTACAGCGACAGCGTCGTGGCGCTCGACGCCGACAGTGGCGAGCTGAAGTGGCACTACCAGTTCACTCCGCATGACGAACTGGACTACGACGCAACGCAGGTACCGGTGCTGGCTGATCTCGATTTCGACGGCGAGCTGCGCAAGGTGATGCTGTGGGCCAATCGCAACGGCCTCATGTACATGCTCGATCGCCACACCGGCGAGTTCCTCATGGGCAAGCCCTACACGGATGTGAACTGGATGGACGGCTTCGACGCCAATGGCCGTCCGCAGCGTGTGCCCGGCATGGTGCCGTCGAAGGAGGGCACGCTGATCAAGCCGCATGTGCATGGCGCCACCAACTGGGCGCCGCCGGCCTACAACCGTGGACTGCAGCTGCTCTACGTTGCGCACTGGGAGAACTCCGGGATCATGGCTATCGAAGGCCAGTTTCCGCAGCCGGTTGGTGTCAATGCACGCCAGACCACCATGGGCGACGTGGCGCTCGAACCCTTCTACAACAACGACGAAGAAGCCTACGGCGTGATTGCGGCGTATGACGCCCGCACGCTGGAACGCGAATGGGAGTTCAACTTGGGCAACATCACCTGGGGCGGCGTGCTGAGCACCAACGGTGAAGTCGTGTTCGGCGGCGGCAAGGACGGCAACTTCGTGGCGCTGGAAGCACGCAGCGGCGAGCTGCTGTGGAAAGCCAGCCTTGGCGGCCAGATCAACGCTGGCCCCATGACCTATGCGGTGGATGGCAGTCAGTTCGTCGCCATTGCGGCAGGTAACGCGCTGTTCACCTTCGCGCTGCCGCGCTAAGGCGGCAACCACACCAACCATTACTGCAAGGGGAATTCGCGATGAATGTACTGATTACGGGCGCCAACGGGTTTGTGGGCCAGGGCCTTGCCAAACGTGTACTGAAGCAGGGTATCGACGGACGCGCCGTCAGCGGCCTGACACTGCTGAGCCGCAAGTTCGAAGACCCGCCGCTGGATCCGCGCGTGCGTCTGGTCAAGGGCGACATGGCTGATACGGCGCTGCTGCAGGACGCTCTGCGCGATGAACCCGAGGTGATCTTTCATCTTGCCTGCGTGCCGGGCGGTGTCAGCGAAGGTAATTACGCGCTCGGCAAGCACATCAACCTCGACGCCAACATTGCGCTGCTGGAAATGCTGCGTACGCGCGCGTGGAAGAGTGCGCACCTGCCCAAGCTCGTGTTCACGAGTTCCGTGGCCGTGTATGGCGGTCCGCTGGGTGACAAGGTCGACGAGAGCGTGCGGGCCACGCCTGCGCTGAGCTACGGTGCGCAGAAACTCATCGGTGAGATCCTCATATCCGACTACAGCCGCAAAGGCTGGATCGACGGCCGCAGCGTGCGCCTGCCCGGCATCATGTCGCGACCGGAAGATGCGGCGGGCCATGCCTCGCGCTTTCTCAGCGACATCATCCGTTACCTGGCCGAAGGCCGTGAATTCGTGTGCCCGGCCACGCCCGAGTCCACCTCGTGGTTCCTGTCGCGCCCGGCCTGCATCGACAACCTGATCCACGCGGCCGAGATCGGCGGCGACCAGCTGAACCTCGCGCGCAGCTGGCAGTTGCCGGCGCAGCACCTCAGCATGCAGGCGCTGGTCGATGGCATCGCCGCCGTGTACGGCGACGCTGTGCGCGCGCTGATCAGCTACCAGCCCGATCCCGCCATCCAGCGCGTCTACGCCAGCTATCCGCCGCTGCTGACGCCGGAATCCGAACGTATCGGCTTCAAGCACGACGGCGATGTCCCCACCCTCGTCACCCGCGCGCTCCAGCAGGAATGATCCGCTTATGGCGGCTCTGGTGTAAGGGGTAGCGTCTGCGGGGGCGGCGGGGTGCTGGGGCGCGTCTGCCGCTGCGCAGTAGCTGGCATCCCCCGCCGGGTCGCCGAGCCACTTGATGCGCAATGGCGCAACAAGTGTACGGCTGCAAGCGTGGCCGCTTGCTCTCGGTCGCAGGCGACCTCGCCGGGC
>JBIIWP010000049.1:0-22377 GCA_044338855.1 Pseudohongiellaceae bacterium
TTGAGTCAGGACCCCTTGCTGACTCCTGAAGTGCGCGCCGGTGATGTCATGCGCCTGCTGGAGACCTTGCAGGCCGAGCAGGTGTTGCTCGTGAGCCACAATCCACTCTTGTCCGAACTGAACGCCTTGCTCATCGATGGCGACATCAGCCACATGCACATCCTGGCTACCAGTGAGCTGGTAGCCATCAACATCGATGTCATCGGACTGGGGATGGGCCGGACCGTTCTCCGCCTCGCACCCGGCACCGCGCCGGCTCTCGACTGACGCAGATTCCATGGTCTGGCGCCAGTACAGCTTGATCCACCGCGAACTGGAGCTGGCCATCCAGGAGCAGGGTCCTGCTGCACAAAAGCCCATCGTCGCGCTGCATGGCTGGCGTGACAATTCCGCGAGTTTCAATCGCCTGGCGCAACTGCTGCCGGAACAGCGCATCATCGCCCCCGATTTTCCCGGTCATGGGCGCTCGGCGCGGCGCCATGCGCAGGCCTCCTACAGCATCTGGAGTTATCTCGAGGAAGTAGACGTGCTGGTGGAGCGTCATTGCCCGGACGGTTGCGTACTGCTCGGTCATTCGATGGGGGGTGCCGTGGCGGCTCTTTATGCAGCGCTGTATCCCGAGCGCTGCGCGAAACTGGTATTGCTGGATACGATCGGTCCACTGGCGACGCAGCCGCAGGATGCGCCAGCGCAACTGCGTGAGGCACAGCAGCAGTTGCGCACCCGCAAACTCAACTGGCGCCAGCACTACCCCAGCTACGAGGCCGCCGTCGCCGCGCGTGCCAGCCGCGGACTCAGCGACTTGGCCGCACATGCGCTGGCAGAACGTGGCGTGCGACAAGACGGGCAGGGTTGGTATTGGGACCAGGATCCGCGTCTTGCCATGAAAAATGCAGTCAGCTTCACCGAAGAACATTCCCGGGTCTTCCTTGAGCGCATTGCCTGCCCGGTATTGCTGGTGGCAGCCCATTCATTCTGGGCTGGTCGCATGGATTGGTTCGAACAGCGTTGCGGTTATTTCAGGGATCTCGAGCGCCATGTGCTGGACGGCAGTCATCACCAGCACATGGAAGAACAGGCGCCGCAGGTTGCAGCGCTGGTGGGAGATTTTCTGCTCCGGTAGCACCTGCCGGACCGGCGGCGATGCGACGTGGGCAGCATCGCAATCAGACTCAGTTGATCAGAGAAAGGAACTCGCTGCGGGTAGTCTGGCGTTCGCGGAAAGCGCCAAGCATGCAGGAGGTGGTCATCACGGAATTCTGCTTCTCCACACCGCGCATCATAATGCACATATGCTTGGCTTCGATAATCACACCGACGCCACGCGAACGGGTTTTTTCCATGATGGTTTCGGCGATCTGCTGGGTCAGGTGTTCCTGGATCTGCAGGCGGCGCGCGAACATGTCGACGATGCGCGCTACCTTGGACAGGCCAATCACCACGTCGGAAGGCAGGTAGGCCACATGACACTTGCCGATAAAGGGCAGCATGTGGTGTTCGCACATGGAATAAAGCTCGATGTTCTTCACGATCACCATCTCGTTGGAGGTGGTCGGAAACAGCGCGCCGTTGATCACATCATCGATGTTCATGCGGTAGCCGCGCGTGAGGAACTCCATGGCCTTGGCAGCTCGTTCAGGAGTGTCCACCAGGCCCGGCCGGCTGAGGTCTTCACCCACCTGGGTGATGATGTTGGCAAAGGAATCTTTCATGGAATTCATGGGCTTGCTTCCGTAGGAATACCGGTCGATTGTAGATAAACTGCGCACCCTACGCGAATCAAAAAACAGGGTAAAGCAGTAATACACGGGAGTAATGTGGGCTCGAATACCGCCAGCAATCCGGTCAGTACGCAGCAATTTCTGGAGCAGATGACCGCGCAACTTGATGCCGCAGACCTGTTCTACGGCCATGGCACCGACAATGGCTGGGATGAAGCCTGCTGGTTGTTCGAGACGGTATTGCGTCGCCACGGCAAGGCCGACCTGCATCCCGACATGCCGCTCGACCTGGAGAGTCCCGAGTTGCTTGAGGTCAGACAGCTCGCTGATGAACGCTGCCGCTCGCGCAAGCCACTGGCCTACCTGTTGCACGAAGCCTGGTTCTGCGGCATCCCGTTTTATGTCGACGAGCGGGTATTGGTGCCACGCTCCCCGATTGCGGAGTTGATCCACAACCAGTTCGAACCGCTACTGCCCCGACCTCCTGTCCGCATCCTCGACCTCTGTACCGGGGGTGGCTGTATCGGGCTTGCCTGCGCATTGGCCTTTCCCGATGCTGAAGTTGTGCTGTCGGACATCTCCCCGGAAGCGCTCGCCGTGGCAGCTGTCAATGTCGAAAAGCTGGGGCTTGGTGCCCGCGTACGGCTGGTGCAATCCGACCTCTTCAATGACATCGACGGCAGTTTCGATCTCATCGTCAGCAATCCGCCCTACGTTGCCGAAGATGAGTACCTGGACTTGCCCGAGGAATTCCTGCGCGAGCCGCGGCTTGGCCTCGTGAGTGAACTGCAGGGCCTCGACATTCCCTTGCGGATTCTCGCGCAGGCTGCCGACTACCTAAGGCCGCATGGCGCCCTGGTTCTGGAGACCGGCGCTACCTGGCCGCTGCTCGACGAAGCCTGTCCCCAGCTCGACTTTTTGTGGATTGAGTTCGACTACGGTGGTGAGGGCGTGTGCTTCCTCACGCGTGAAAAGTTACAGGCTCAGCCGCGCTGAGCGCGATGCTGTTGCAGCAGTTCCAGAAAGGCGAGGGCGGCACGGCTCAATGAGCGATCCTTGTGGTGGATGCTGACGAGATTGCGTCGCAGTTGTACGCCCTTCACCTTCAGTGCCACCAGATTGGCGTCCAGCATGGTCTGCGGCAGCACGCTCCAGGATTCACCGATACCAAGCAGAGCCTTGATGGTTTCGAGGTATTCCGTACTGAGGTCATCATCCAGTCGCAGTGGTACCTGCTTCTGCTCGAACAGTTCGCGTACGAGGCGTCCTGTGTGAAAGCGGGCATCCGGCAGGATGGCGGGAAATGCAGCTACATCCTTGAGACTGACACTGGCGCGCCGTGTCAGTGGATGCCCCGGTGCTACCACCACCAGCAGTTCGTCAATCCAGATATCCTGACGCAAGAGCGGATACTCGCCGGGTTCCTGCGTGGTGATGCCGAGATCGCCCTCGCCATCGACGATGCGCTGGTGCGTTTCCTGCGAGTTGAAGAAGCGGATGTTGAGTTTCACCAGCGGATAGCGCTGCTTGTACTCACGCAGTACACCGGGCAGGCGATGGAGTCCGATGTGATGGCTGGTCAGCAGCCGCAACTGGCCTTTCACCTCGCCGGCGAGGTCCTGCAGTTCCTGCAGGGTGTCGTCCAGCAGGGCCAGCACTTGCAATGCCCGCGGCAGCAGGGTGCGCCCGGCCTCTGTCAGCAGCACCTGACGTCCCAGTCGGTCGAACAGGCGCGTAGCTGTAGCTTCTTCCAGTAACTGGATGCGGCGGGTGATGGCGGGCTGCGTGAGGTGCAGTTGTTCGGCGGCCAGCGAAAAGGAGCCGAGTTCAGCGACGGCGACGAAGGCCTTGAGGGCAGGGGTGTCCATCCAGGGTTCCTTTCTTGGTATGCGCAATACTAATCCTTGATATAAAAATTATAAATTTGTTTTATGCGTTTAGGCTGAGTAGAGTGCCGTTCACGAACCGGCGCAGCGTCGCGGGATGCCCCCGTCCGCCCGCCTGGGCAGAAACTCAAGATCCAGATCGAGGCATCGCTCTGAACCAGAATCACAAGTAATCAAAGGTCCGGAAAACGACTGCAATCCGTCATGGTGGCAGCCCGCTTCAGGGGCTATAATGCGCGGCCTTTTCAACGGCTTGGCCCAACTGGAAACGACATGTCCGGCAACACCATAGGCAAACTGTTCACGGTGACCACCTTCGGCGAGAGCCACGGCGTGGCACTGGGCTGCATTGTAGACGGCTGTCCTCCCGGACTGCCGCTGACCGAAGCCGACCTCCAGATCGACCTGGATCGCCGCAAACCCGGCACTTCGCGCTTCACCACGCAGCGCCGCGAGGACGATCTCGTGGAGATCCTGTCCGGCACTTTCGAAGGTCTCACTACCGGCACGCCCATCGGTCTGCTGATCCGCAACACGGACCAGAAGAGCAAGGACTACGGCAAGATCAAGGACCTGTTCCGCCCCGGCCACGCCGACTACACCTACCACCAGAAATACGGCGTGCGCGACTACCGCGGCGGCGGACGTTCTTCTGCGCGCGAAACCGCGATGCGAGTGGCGGCCGGCGCTGTTGCGCGCAAGTATTTGCGCGAGCAGTGCGGCATCGAGATCCGTGGCTACCTGGCCCAGCTCGGCCCCATCGCCATCGAGACCGTGGACTGGGACGAAATCGACAACAATCCCTTCTTCTGCCCCGACGCCAGCAAGGTGCCACAGATGGAGGAGTACATGGCTGCCCTGAACAAGGAAGGCAACTCGGTAGGGGCGAAAATCACGGTGGTGGCCACCGGGGTGCCGGTAGGTCTCGGCGAGCCTGTGTTCGATCGCCTCGATGCCGAACTGGCGCATGGCCTGATGAGCATCAATGCCGTCAAAGGTGTCGAAATCGGTGCGGGCTTCGCGTGTGTGGCGCAGAAGGGCACGGAGCATCGTGACGAGATGACGCCCGAAGGCTTTCTCAGCAACAACGCCGGCGGCATTCTTGGCGGCATCAGCACGGGCCAGGACATCATCGCGCACATTGCGCTGAAGCCTACGTCCAGTATCCGCATCCCGGGGCAGAGCGTGGACATCGACGGCAACCCGGCCGAGATCATCACGACCGGGCGCCACGATCCCTGTGTTGGCATTCGTGCCACCCCGATCGCGGAAGCCATGATGGCCCTGACCCTGATGGACCATTTGTTGCGCCACCGGGCACAGAACCTGAATGTAGTAACGAACACGCCGGTGATCCCGGCAGGCAAGCACTGAATCCGACAAAACCACTTTAGCCAACTGCAAAAACAACTGCATAAAAGAGACGACTATGGCCGGCCAGACTCTGTACGACAAACTGTGGAATTCCCATCTGGTGAAGGAACTCGACAACGGGACCTCCCTCATCTACATCGACCTGCATTTCCTGCATGAAGTGACCTCGCCGCAGGCCTTTGAAGGCCTGCGCATCGCCGGCCGCAAGCCCTGGCGCGCGGGCGCCAACATGGCAACGCCGGACCACAACGTTCCCACCACCACCGACGAGCGTTCGCGCGGCGTGGAAGGCATCATCGACCCGGTATCGCGCATCCAGGTCAAGACCCTGGACGACAACTGCCTCGACTTCGGTATCACCGAGTTCGGCATCGACGACAGCCGCCACGGCATCGTGCACGTGATCGGACCGGAGCAGGGCCGCACCCTGCCGGGCATGACCATCGTCTGCGGCGACAGCCATACCTCCACGCACGGCGCGCTCGGCTCGCTGGCGCACGGCATCGGCACTTCCGAAGTGGAACATGTGCTGGCCACCCAGTGCCTGGTGCAGAAGAAGGCGAAAAACATGCTGGTAAGGGTCAACGGCGCACTGAAGCCCGGCGTAACCGCCAAGGACGTGATCCTGGCCATCATCGGCAAGATCGGCACGGCGGGTGGCACCGGCTATACCATCGAGTTTGGCGGTGACGTAATCCGCAGCCTGTCCGTCGAAGGTCGTATGACCGTGTGCAACATGGCCATCGAAGGTGGTGCCCGCGCCGGCCTTGTGGCTGTGGACGACAAGACCATCGCCTACCTGAAAGGCCGCCCCTATGCGCCGAAAGGCGCGCAGTGGGAACAGGCTGCCGCGTTCTGGAAGACCCTCGTCAGCGATGCCGATGCCAAATTCGATGCCATCGTGGAGCTGGAAGGCGGCGATATCGTGCCGCAGGTCAGCTGGGGCACCTCGCCCGAGATGGTGGCGCCGGTCACCGGCGTGATCCCGGACCCGGAGCAGGCCTCCAGTGAAGCCAAGAAGGGCAATTACCGCCAGGCGCTGAAATACATGGGCCTGACTGCCGGTACCCCGATCCAGCAGATCAAGCTGGACCGCGTGTTCATCGGCTCCTGCACCAACTCCCGCATCGAAGATTTGCGTGCCGCTGCTGCCGTGGTGAAGGGCCGCAAGGTTGCTGCCAGCATCAAGGAAGCCCTGGTCGTACCGGGTTCCGGACTCGTGAAGGCCCAGGCCGAGAAGGAAGGCCTCGACCAGATCTTCAAGGACGCCGGCCTGCAGTGGCGTGAACCGGGCTGCTCCATGTGCCTGGCCATGAACGCCGACCAGTTGGGCCAGGGCGAGCACTGCGCGTCCACCTCCAACCGCAACTTTGAGGGTCGCCAGGGTTTCGGCGGTCGTACGCATCTGGTCAGCCCGGCCATGGCGGCAGCAGCTGCAGTATTCGGCCACTTCGTCGACATCCGCGAAGTCCCCATGCTGTAGGGGCGGACCGCCGCGTCCGCCCGTGGTCCGCTTGACACGTGCCCCGCGCCCGCCCGCCCTGACGTCCAACGTGATCTATAAAATGGATCAAATACAGATTTTAAATGGTTGAATAAAATGAAAAAGTTCATATCCGAAAAAGGCATCGTACTGCCCCTGGATCGTGCCAACGTCGATACCGACTACATCATCCCGAAGCAGTTCCTGAAGTCCATCAAGCGTACCGGTTTCGGCAAGAACCTGTTCGACGAGGCGCGCTACCTCGACAAAGGCCAGCCGGACCAGGAGTGCACTGGCCGTCCCCTGAATCCCGACTTCGTGGGCAATCAGGCCCGTTATCAGGGTGCGAGCATCCTGCTGGCGCGCGAGAACTTCGGCTGCGGTTCCAGTCGCGAACACGCTCCCTGGGCTCTCGACGACTACGGCATCCGTTGCATCATCGCCCCGAGCTATGCCGATATCTTCTTCAATAATTGCGTGAAGAATGGAATCCTTCTTGTTGTTTTGGATGAACTTACTGTTGATCAGCTGTTCAAGGAAACCGAGGCGCAAGACGGCTACACCCTCAACGTGGATCTCGCGGCACAGTCCATCACCAAGCCTGATGGCAGCGTGATCAAGTTTGACGTGGAGTCTTCGCGCAAGCACATCCTGTTGAACGGTCTCGACGACATCGGCCTTACCATGCAGCACGCCGAAGCCATCAAGACCTTCGAGCAGAAGTGGCAGCAGCAGTCCCCCTGGTTGTTCTCGTAGGGGCGGACCGCCGCGTCCGCCCGGATCGGCCAACGATTTCCCGAGCTCGCCCAGGTCGCTCGGTACAGCAATGACCTGGAACTTTCTGTAAGCGCACACCTGTGCGCACGGAGTGAAGTGCAATGAGCAAGAAGTACAACGTCGCGGTCGTCGGTGCCACGGGTGCCGTAGGCAAGACCATGATCAGGATCCTCGAGGACCGCAAGTTCCCTGTGGGCAACCTGTATCTGCTGGCCAGCGAGCGTAGCGCCGGGGAGACAATCAGCTTTAACAACAAGCAGTATACTGTTGAAAACCTGGCTGATTTTGATTTCAGTAAGGCGCAGATCGGGCTGTTCTCGCCGGGTGCCAGCGTGTCTGCCGTGTATGCTCCCAAAGCGGGCGCTGCCGGTTGTATCGTGATAGATAACACCTCCCAGTTCCGCTACGAGGAAGACATCCCCCTGGTGATCCCCGAGGTGAATCCGCACGCCGTGGCGCAGTACAAGAACCGCATGATCATCGCCAACCCCAACTGCTCCACGATCCAGATGCTGGTGGCCTTGAAGCCGATCCATGACAAGGTCGGTATCGCGCGCATCAACGTCTGCACTTACCAGAGCGTGTCCGGTACCGGCAAGGAAGCCATCGATGAACTGGCCGGCCAGACTGCCGCACTGCTGAATGGTCGCCCGCCCGAAGTGAAGGTTTATCCCAAGCAGATTGCCTTCAACGTGCTGCCGCAGATCGACGTGTTCCAGGACAACGGCTACACCAAAGAAGAGATGAAGATGGTGTGGGAAACCCAGAAAATCATGGAAGATCCCAACATTCTGGTAAACCCCACCTGCGTGCGCGTGCCGGTGTTCTACTCGCACTCGGAAGCCGTGCACATCGAAACCCGTGAAAAGATCACGGTGGAAGAAGTGCGCGAACTGTTGAAAAAGGCTCCAGGCGTGAAGCTGATGGACAAGCGCGAGCCCGGGGGCTACCCCACGCCGATACCGGAGGGTACCGACAGCGATGCCACCTGGGTTGGGCGTATCCGCAAGGATATCTCGCACCCCAACGGCATCGACATGTGGGTGGTCTCCGACAACCTGCGCAAGGGTGCCGCGTTGAACTCCGTACAGATCGCCGAACTGTTGATAAAAGACTACATCTGATAGATACTTGCGGCCTGTTTTGAAAGGGTTTGTGAATATTTTCAAGCAGGCCGCAAGCCCCGTCCTTAACCAGCGGGAGGCGGCTGACTAGACGCTCTGATGGTCTGATGGAAGGCGCTTATGCTGGCCACAATGTTCGCCAAATCTCCCCGTTCCACCCTTGCCGTCATACTGGCGGGCAGCCTGCTGTTGGTCGCGAGCCTGTTCGCAAGCCGGGCCGCCTTCGCTCAGGGTCTGGGTGAACTCACCCTCGATTCCGCCATAAATGAGCCGCTGCGTGGCAGTATTGAACTGCTGGACGCCGATGATCTCGGGGAAAGCCAACTGCTCGTTTCCATCGCGTCCCCTGAAGAATATGAACAGGCCGGGCTCGAGCGCAGCGCCTTGCTCTCCCAGATCGAATTCGACATTGATTTGCAGCCTGCCGGTCGCAGCCGCGTAATCTTTACCTCGCAGGATCGAATCAACGAACCCTTCCTGTCCTTGTTGGTCAGTGCGCGTTGGCCTTCGGGTCGCGTGCTGCGCGACTACACCCTATTGCTGGACCTGCCGGGCACCAATACTGCCGGTGCGGGCGCAGTTGCCACGACTTCCGGCACCGTGACTGCCGCTACCGCGGGTTCCGGTGGCGATGATGTCTATACCGTGCAGTCAGGTGACTCGCTGTGGGAAATCGCCGAGCAGACGCGTCCTGACAACGGCATAGATGTCCCGCAGATGATGATTGCCATCCAGCGCGCCAATGAAGACGCGTTCGTGAACAACAATGTCAATCGCCTCATCAATGGCCGCGTGTTGCGCATTCCCACCCGCGACGAGATCGCCATCATCGAACCAGCGGCCGCACTGGCCCAGGTCAATGCGCAGAACCAGGCTGAAGGTCTGGTGCCGCTGGGTGCCGGCGCGACTGCCGCTACTGGCGCTGCGCGTGACGAACTCAGCGTATTGGGTGGAGATGCTGCCGTCGGTGCTGGCGTCGGGAGCAGTGATCTTGCCGCCACCATCGCTGCGCTGGAAGCCGAGCTGATGCTCAGCGAGGAAGATCTCGATCGCGCCCGCATCGAAAACGAAGAGCTGACGGCCCAGTTGGGTGAGCTGGAAGAGCAGATATCAATTCTGCAGAACATCATTGCCATCGAAGACGAGCGTATTGCCCAGTTGCAAAACGAACTGGCAGCCCAGTCCGAAGCCACGGATGAGGCTATGACGGCAGCCGGCCGCGCTGCCGATGTGCTCGCAGCGTCAGGACAAGGCCAGGCTCCCCAGGGCATGCTTGGCCAACTTCTCCTGCTGCTGCAGAACAACGTGATCTTCATCGGCGCCGCGCTTGCCGTAGTGCTGGCCGTTCTTGGGCTGCTGGTGGTCAAGGCCCGCCGTGCTGCAGACGATGAAGTTGATTTCACGGCAGTACTGGCAGACCCGGTCGAAGATGCCGGGGAACAGGGTTTCGTTGCCCGCCTGATGGCGCGTTTCCGCCGCCGTGGCGATGAAGATGAATATGAAAACGAAGAGCCTTTCATGCGGGATGTGGATGCACCGGTTGCTGTACGCGTGCCCGACATGGAAGTGGAAGAGCTTGTCGACGATCCCTACGAAGACTTCCATGCTGACGATGATGTTCAGTCCGCGCAGACCCCTCAGGCCCCTCAGGCGACAACCAGCGCTGCCGACGATGACGGCGAATTTGATGCCGTGGCACTTGCCAGCAGTGTGCTCGACGAAGTCGATTCGGAACTGCAGGCAATCGATGACAGCGAGCAGGCTGATGTTACTGATGAATTGACTTACGAAAGTACAGAAGTCCCGGCCGTAATGGATGAAGTCGAGTTGGAAATCGACCTCACGGAGGCTGCGCCCGATCCTGTGGCAGCAGCGCCAGCAGCGGCGATTCCGGAGGCCTTCGAATTCAAGGTGGTAGCAGCCCCCGCAGCCGCTGCAGCTGACACGGTCGCTGTTGAGAAGTCTGAGGTCGAAACCTTGGCTTTCAGCCTGGAACCCAAGCCGGTAGCCTCCGTGCCGGAGGCCCCTGCGGCGGCAGCAGAGCCCGCGCTTGAAACTTTCGAGTTCAAGCCTGCGGCCAGCGCCGACAGTTTCGATCCCGACTCAATAAGTTTTGATGAAGATGATGCCATGCAGGCCGATGAGGCGGAGTCAGCCTACACGCAGCGCAACAACATGGACGAGTGCGATACCAAGCTCGATCTCGCCGTGGCTTACGAGGCCATGGGTGACGTTGAAGGTGCCATCGAAATCCTCGACGAGGTGATCGCTGATGGCAAGCCTGCCCAAATCGAAGAGGCCAAGCGCCTGAAGACCACCTGGCAGGATGCCTGATGTGGCGGCCGATCCAGCGACGCCGCGGCGCATAGCGCTGGGCGTCGAGTACGACGGCTCGGCCTTCTCTGGCTGGCAGGCCCAGCTCAGTCCGCGCCTCGCCACCGTCCAGGAAAGTCTCGAAACCGCTCTTTCAACCATCGCCGCCCATCCCGTCAAGGTGCATTGCGCCGGGCGCACCGATTCCGGTGTGCATGGCAGTGGGCAGGTCGTGCATTTCGATACCACGGCCACGCGCCCCCTCAAGGCCTGGGTGGCCGGCACCAATTCCATCTTGAGCCGGCACTGTGCCGTCCAATGGGCGCAGGACGTGCCGGACGACTTCCATGCGCGCTTTTCTGCCCTGAGCAGGCGCTACCGCTACTGCATCTACAACGCCAGGATACGGCCCGCCTTGCTGGCCAGTTTTGTCACCTTGCACCACCAGTCGCTGGATGCCGCAGCCATGCATGCAGCCGGGCAGAATCTGCTGGGTGAGCACGACTTCACGTCCTACCGCGGTACCGCCTGCCAGTCCAACACGCCGATGCGCAAGGTCATGGCGCTGTCCGTGACACGGCACGGCGCCTATGTCCTGATCGACATCGAGGCCAACGCTTTCCTGCTGCACATGGTGCGCAACATCACCGGGGTATTGATGCTGATCGGGGAGGGGCGGCAGCCGCCGGCCTGGGCCGGGGAGCTGCTGCAGATCCGCGATCGCACCCAGGCCGCCGTGACGGCGCCACCCAACGGGCTGTGCCTGTACCAGGTGCGCTATCCCGAGCGCTTCGGGTTGCCGTCGACCCCTGACTACTTCCTGCCGGGCTTTTGAACTGGTCCACAGCGTAGGATTGCCTCGCGGCTTTTGCTAGAATCGCGCGCTTGTCGGCCAGGGCCCTTTTCAGTGTCTCACCCCACCAGAATACGCGTGAAAATCTGCGGTATAACTACCCCGGCGGCGGCGTTGGCAGCGGCCCGTGCCGGAGCGGACGCGATCGGCCTGGTGTTCTATGCTCCCAGCCCGCGCGCCGTCAGTGTGGACGAAGCGGCGGAAATCGTGGCGGCACTGCCGCCCTTTGTCAGCAGCGTCGGGCTGTTTGTGAATGCGGCGCCCGCGCTGGTGGAAAAAGTGCTGTCGCGTGTGCCGCTGGATCTGTTGCAGTTCCACGGCGACGAAACGCCGGGCTATTGCGAAAGCTTCGGAAAACCGTGGATGAAAGCGATCCGTGTGCGCCCCGACACGTACATACCGGGTCTCATGGACGACTTCCGGCATGCCCGCGGTATTCTGCTGGACGCCTGGCATGAGGATCTTTACGGCGGTTCCGGCAAGACCTTTGACTGGGACCTGCTGCGGCAGCCAGACAGCCAGCTGAAAAAAGAGCAAGGCGGGGAATCAGGCAGGGAGCAACCAGAGCTTGGTGATGCTGCCTCCCGTGTCATCCTCGCCGGCGGACTCAAGCCCGACAACGTGGCGCAAGCCATTCGCACCGTCATGCCCTGGGGCGTGGACGTGAGCTCGGGGGTGGAGAGCGCGCCAGGCATAAAATCCGAACCATTGATCAATGCATTCATGCGAGAGGTACAACGTGTCTTCTGAACCGGCGAGAGCACCTGGCGGTACTGCACATTACAACAGCCCCGACGAGCGCGGCCACTTCGGCCCCTATGGCGGCATCTTTGTGGGTGAAACCCTGATGCCCGCGCTCGAAGAGCTGAACCGCAAGTATGCGGAACTCAAGCAAGACCCGGCCTTCTGGGCCGAGATCGATCACGATCTCACGCATTATGTGGGCCGCCCCTCGCCGCTGTATTTTGCCGAACGCCTCACCAGGAAGCTGTGTGGTGCGCAGATCTGGCTCAAGCGTGAGGACCTCAACCACACCGGTGCGCACAAAGTGAACAACACCATCGGCCAGGCGCTCCTCGCCCGTGCCATGGGCAAGACCCGCATCATCGCCGAGACCGGCGCAGGCCAGCACGGCGTGGCTACTGCCACCATCGCAGCCCGTCTCGGCCTTGAATGCCACGTGTACATGGGTACCGAAGACATCAAGCGCCAGGCCGCCAACGTGTTCCGCATGAAGATGATGGGAGCCAATGTGATCGGCGTCAGCTCGGGATCCCGCACATTGAAGGACGCCTTGAACGAAGCCCTGCGCGACTGGGCCACCAACGTCGACAACACCTATTACATCATTGGCACCGTGGCTGGCCCGCATCCCTATCCGATGCTGGTGCGTGATTTCCAGAGTGTGATCGGCCGCGAAGCCAAGCAGCAGAGCCTCAAGCAGATCGGCCGCCTGCCGGATTCGCTGGTGGCGTGCGTTGGCGGCGGCTCGAATGCAATAGGCTTGTTCTACCCCTTCATCGAAGATACTGCCGTGCGCATGATCGGTGTGGAAGCCGGTGGCCTTGGCATTGAAACCGGCAAGCATGCAGCGCCACTCAGTGCCGGTCGTCCCGGCGTACTGCACGGCAATCGTACCTACCTCATGAACGACGAGGATGGCCAGATCATCGAGACGCATTCGGTCTCGGCCGGTCTCGATTATCCCGGCGTGGGTCCCGAACATGCCTGGCTGAAGGATCTTGGTCGCGCCGAGTACACGGCTGTGACCGACGACGAAGCCCTGGCAGCGTTCCGGCTGCTGTCGCGCATCGAAGGTATCATCCCGGCGCTGGAGTCGAGCCATGCAGTAGCCTATGCCGTCAAGGCGGCACCGTCCCTGCCGTCCGACCATGTGATGGTGATCAACCTCTCAGGTCGTGGTGACAAGGACCTGCACACCGTGGCGCAGATCGACAACATCACAATCTGAACGTATCAATTGAAAGAGCAGTTCCATGACCAGAATTGACGCATGCTTCAACCGCTTGAGGGCACAGGGCAAGAAGGCTCTGATTCCCTACATCACGGCAGGTGATCCCGATACCAACATAACGCTGGGGCTCATGCATGCCCTGGTAGCCAACGGTGCCGATATCATCGAGCTGGGTTTTCCCTTCAGTGATCCTTCGTCGGACGGTCCCGTCATCCAGCGGGCCGTCGAGCGGGCCCTTGCCGGCAAGACCACGCTGAAGGATACGCTGGCGGTGGTGAAGCACTTCCGCGAGACCAACCAGCAGACGCCCGTGGTACTGATGGGCTACCTGAACCCTGTGGAATTCATGGGCTACCAGTTGTTCACCGACCGCGCCCTGGACGCCGGTATCGATGGTGTACTGATCGTGGACATGCCACCCGAGGAATCGCACGACCTGCATGCGATCCTCAAAGCATCCAGTCTCAACACCATTTTCCTGGTAGCGCCGACCACGACCGAAGCACGTGCCGAAGCGATCTGCAGGGAAAGCAGCGGTTATGTTTACTACGTGTCGTTGAAGGGTGTCACCGGGGCTGCAAATCTCGACATTGATTCCGTGGAGAGCAACCTCGGCCGTTTGCGCAAGCACACCAGGCTGCCCCTGGGTGTCGGCTTTGGCATCCGTGATGCTGACAGTGCAGCGCGTATCGCCGCAATAGCCGATGCTGTGGTGGTAGGCAGTGCCCTGGTGAACCGCGTGGCTGAACTGGAACGTGGCAAGACCTATACCATTGAGCAGTTGCGTGAACAGACCCGACTCATCGCGGATATGCGTGCCGCGATGGATGCCGTCAAAGCCGCTGTGAAAGCATAAGCCTGGAGCGCGAACCGACATGAGCAACAAGTGGATAGACAAGATCCTGCCGGCCAGCATGAAGACTGCGGGCCCGGCCAAGGCCCGCAGTGTGCCGGAAGGCCTGTGGAAGAAATGTCCGCGCTGTGAAGCCGTGCTGTACCGCGATAATCTCGTGGAAAACATGGACGTATGCCCCAAGTGCGAGCATCACATGCGCATCAGTGCGCGCCAGCGCCTGGGCTACTTCCTCGATGCTGAAGGTCAGAGCGAGATCGGCGCGGATATCGAGCCCGTCGACATCCTGAAGTTCAAGGACCTCAAGCGTTACAAGGATCGCCTCAGTGCTGCCACCAAGGCCACGGGCGAGAAGGATGCGCTGGTGGTGAAGGAGGGCACCGTGAACGGGGTACCCGTGGTCACGGCAGCATTCGAGTTCGGCTTCATCGGCGGTTCGATGGGCGCCGTGGTGGGCGAGAAGTTCGTGATGGGTGTAAACCGCTGTCTGGAAAAGAATCTGCCGTTCGTCTGCTTTGCCACCAGTGGCGGCGCGCGCATGCAGGAAGCACTGATCTCGCTGATGCAGATGGCCAAGACCGCTGCGGCGCTCGAACGTATGAAGCAGAACGGCCTGCTCTATATTTCCGTGCTGGTCGATCCCGTTTACGGCGGCGTGTCGGCCAGTCTTGCCATGCTGGGTGATGTGAACGTGGCCGAGCCGCGGGCCTTTATCGGCTTCGCCGGCCAGGACGTAATCAAGCAGACCGTGCGTGAAAAATTGCCAGAAGGCTTCCAGCGCAGCGAATTCCTGCTGGAGAAGGGCGCTATCGACATGATTGTGCACCGACACCAGATGAAGGAGCGCATAGCGGCGCTGATCAGCAAGTTCATGCCGGCGGACCGCCAGCGTGGCGTGCGCAATGCTGGTGAGAAGCGCGTGCGCTACGCGGCCTCAGGCGAATGAATCCAGCGCCGGACAGACATGCCGGTCTCGATGCCTGGTTGAATTTTCTCGAAGCGCTGCATCCTGTGACCATTGAGCTGGGCCTGGAGCGAGTGCGTGCCGTCTTTGACCGCATGCAACTGGATTTCAGCGGTCAGCAGCTCGTAATCGTCGGTGGTACCAACGGCAAGGGCTCGTCAGTGGCCATGCTGTCCGGCATTTTGCGCGCCGCCGGGCATTCGGTAGGCACTTACACGTCGCCGCACCTCATTCGCTACAACGAGCGTGTTGGTCTTGACGGACGCAACGCTACCGACGCCGAGCTGTGCGCTGCTTTTGCTGCGGTCGAGGCAGTGCGCGATGGGGTGTCACTGACCTATTTCGAGTATGGCACGCTGGCAGCGTTGCAGTGCTTCGCCATGCACAAGCCCGGATTTGTGATCCTCGAAGTCGGCCTGGGTGGTCGCCTTGATGCCGTTAACATCGTCGAGCCGGTAGTCAGCCTGCTCACCAATGTCGACCTTGACCACATGGAGTGGCTGGGCGACACGCGCGAGAAGATCGGGTTTGAAAAGGCCGGCATCTTCCGCGCCGGCAAGCCCGCCGTCTACGGCGAAAGCGACATGCCTTCCAGTGTCCGAGACCAGGCCGCCAGGCTTGGCGCAGTCCTCCTGCACAAGGGCGAGCAGTATCACTGGCAGGAAGAAGGCGAGTGCTGGCGCTGGCAAGGGCAGGCAGCCTCAGGACAGCAGCTCACGTTTACCGGCCTGCCGCGCAATGGCTTCCCTCTCGACAATGCGGCTGGCGTGCTGCAGGCCCTGCAGTTTCTGGATACCCGGGTGCAGCGCGAACACATCGACCAGGGCCTGCGTGAAGCCGTGGTGCCTGGCCGCTTCCAGCAACTGCGCTACCAGGGACACGATCTCATCCTCGACGTAGCCCACAACCCGCATGCTGCACGCTATCTGGCGCGGCGTCTGGCGGTACTGGCGCAGACGCGCCGCATCCATCTAGTACTGGGCATGTTGGGCGACAAGGACAGCGCCTCGGTGGTGCGGCTGCTCGCTCCCCACGCCACGCAACTATATGCTGCCAGCCTTGGCGGGGAGCGCGGCTCGCCGGCTGAAATCATATATAATCACGCCCGCACAGCCGGAGCCGAAGCCGTCAGCATGCATGACACTGTCAAAGACGCGCTGGCGGCGGCACTGGACCACGCCGGTGAGCATGATCTGGTCGTGGTCACCGGCTCTTTTTTCACCGTAGCTGCCGTGCTGGATAGCGTGGATGATGAAACTGGATCATGAAAGTGGAAGTTGAAAGGGAGCCGAATTGAATCAGGCACTGAAACAACGGCTCGTCGGCACCCTGGTCCTGGGCTGTCTGGCGATCATCTTCATCCCCCTGTTGCTGGACGGGGAAGGCCTTACGCCCGCTCCGATAGAGACCAGCATTCCTCCCGCTCCCGATCTTTCCTACCAGGAACTGCCGCCACCGGTGCGTCCTGTCATCGAGGCCGATGCCGACGAACTGCTGCCAGCAGCACCTGCAGACTTAAACGCAGCGGCTGATGCCAGTGACGCTGATGACGTTGCTGCAAGCACCGATACCAGCACTGCTACCAGCGCGATTCCCTTGCCCGTCCCCGCCGACCGCATTGAGCCTGCCGCAACAATTGCCGAGGCCACTCCACAGCGCAGCGCCGATGGCTTGCCCGCTGGCTGGACTGTGCGCCTCGGTGTATTCGGTACGCTTGCCAACGCCGACAAGTTGCGTGCCTGCCTCATCGCATCTGGTTACCAGGCGTACAGCCGCCAGCAACAAAGTGACAGCGGTACGCTGACCCGGGTCTTCGTTGGCCCCGTGGCTACCAGCGCAGAGGCCACGGCCCTGGGCAACCAGCTCAAGGGTACGTGTGAGCTGACGGAAAACGGCATTCCGGTGCCGTACACCCAGCAATGATGGCGTCGGCCCTGGCGGAGGTAGCTGAAGCGGCAAGGCTGGCACAGGCGGTGCAAACATGGATTTGACGGTCACGGATATCATCGTGCTCGGCACCATCGGCATATCCTTCCTGTTCGGCGCCTGGCGCGGCCTTGTCAAGGAAGCCCTGTCGCTGGCTTGCTGGATCGCCGCAGCGGTACTGGCCGGCATGTTCAATGACGAGCTTGCTCCGCGCCTCGGCTGGATCAGCGAGACGCCCGCCGTGCAGACGGTGGCGGCGACCGTGTTGATTTTCGTGGGTACGGTGTTCGCGGGTGGCCTTGTGAGCAACCTGGTATCGAAGCTGACGAGTGCGGTGGGGCTCAAGGCGGCTGATCGTGCGCTGGGCGCACTGTTCGGCGTGATTCGCGGCGTGGTGGTAGTGACGCTGTTCGTAATGCTGACGGTCAACTTCCAGTTGATGAAACCTTATTACAGTGAAGCCCGCACCGTGCCGTATCTGATGGTGCTGGCAGAACACTTCCAGGCGCTGCTTGGCCTGGAACCCGGAAGTCTGGTCCCGGTAATTCCCGAGCCCACGCTTACCCAGGCGCCGGGTGCCTGAAACCCTGCCGGCCGTGACCGGCACTGATTGAAATTCGAGGCTGTAAAACATGTGCGGTATTGTAGGAGTCGTTGGCAAATCCCCGGTCAACCTGGCGCTGTATGACAGCCTCACGGTTCTGCAACATCGTGGCCAGGATGCTGCCGGCATCGTCACCACCGAAAACGGCAAGCTGTTCCTGCGCAAGGACAACGGTCTGGTGCGCGACGTGTTCCATACACGCCACATGAAGCACCTGACGGGCAACATGGGCATCGGCCATGTGCGCTATCCCACGGCCGGCAGTTCCGGTCCCGCGCAGGCGCAACCGCTGTACGTGAACTCCCCCTACGGTATCGCCATTGCACACAACGGCAATCTCACCAACTCCGATGAGCTTTCGGAAGACATCTACCGTGACGATCTGCGCCATCTCAATACCGACTCGGATTCCGAAGTATTGCTGAACGTGATGGCGCATGAATTGCAGGTGCTGGGCAAGATCAACCCGGCTGCCGCTGACGTGTTCCAGGCCATCAAGGCAGTGCATCGCCGCTGCCGTGGAGCCTATGCTGCAGTCGCACTCATCGTGGGCTACGGCATCGTGGGTTTCCGCGACAAGTTCGGCATTCGTCCGCTGGTGTTCGGCAAGAAGGAGACGCCGCAGGGCAATGAGTACATGCTGGCTTCCGAGAGTGTGGCGCTGGATTCTCAGGGCTTTACGCTGGTGCGTGACGTAGCACCCGGTGAAGCCATCTACATCGATGAGCAGGGCAACGTTGAAACCATGATGTGTGCAGACGACAGCAAGCTCACGCCCTGCATCTTTGAACATGTCTATTTCGCGCGTCCCGACTCCATGATCGATGGCATCTCCGTGTACAAGTCGCGCCTGCGCATGGGCGAGAAGCTGGCGCAGAAGATCTTGCGCGAGCGTCCCGACCACGACATCGATGTGATCATCCCGATTCCCGACACCAGTCGGACCGCCGCGGTAGAGCTGGCCAATGCACTGGGCGTGAAGTTTCGCGAGGGTTTCGTCAAGAACCGCTACATCGGCCGCACCTTCATCATGCCGGGCCAGAGCCAGCGCAAAAAGTCCGTAAGGCAGAAACTCAACGCGATTCCCCTGGAGTTCCACGGCAAGAACGTCCTGCTGGTGGACGACTCCATCGTGCGCGGTACCACCTGCAAGCAGATCATCGAGATGGCCCGCGATGCCGGAGCCCGCAAAGTCTATTTCTGCTCGGCATCGCCGCCGGTGCGCCACCCCAACGTCTACGGCATCGACATGCCTGCCGTAGGTGAGCTCATCGCCCACGGGAAAACCGTTGCCGAAGTGCAGGACCTGATCGGCGCCGACTGGTTGTTGTTCCAGGACCTGGAAGATCTCGTCGCCTCCTGCGCTGAGGGCAGCGATGTTGAGATGGACTTCGAGTGCTCGGTGTTCGATGGAAAATACGTCACCGGCGACGTCAGCGCGGCCTATCTCGGCAAGCTGGAAGCGCGTCGCAATGACCTGGCCAAGCGCAAGGAAAGCAAGGATGACGATAGCCGGGGTGACAGCAACGAGGACGATTGCCACCTGCATCTGCACAGCAATTCCTGAGCCTGAGGGCAAGCGTGGGGTCATGCACAGCAAAGTAGAAGAGGCAGTCGCCGAAATCGGCAAGGTGGTTCTTGGCAAGGACCAGCAGATTCGCCTGGCCCTGTGTTGCCTGTTCTCGGGCGGGCACCTGCTGCTGGAAGACAAGCCAGGCATGGGCAAGACTACGATGTCGCAGGCGCTGGCGCGGGCTTTTGGTCTCGCCTACAGTCGTATCCAGTTCACCAGCGACCTGCTGCCGGCCGACATCCTCGGCATCTCCGTATTCGATCAGGCCAACGCCAGCTTCGTGTTCCATCCCGGGCCCATCTTCAGGAACCTCATTCTCGCTGACGAAATCAACCGCACCACGCCCAAGACCCAGAGCGCGCTGCTGAAAGCCATGGAAGAGGGCAAGGTCACCATCGATGGCGCCACGCGCGACTTGCCCAAGCCCTTCTTCGTGATCGCGACGCAGAACCCGGTGAGTTTTTCCGGCACCTATCCCTTGCCCGAGTCGCAGCTCGACCGCTTCCTCATGCGCCTTACGATCGGTTACCCCGATCCAGCTGCCGAGCGACAGTTGCTGATCAACATCGATCAGCGCCAGAACCTCGTGCATGTACGCCAGTGCCTCAGTGCGGACGACGTGCAGAGCATCCAGTCGCGTATTGGTACCGCGCATTGCACCGAGACGCTGCTGGATTACGTTCAGCGCCTGGTGGCCTACACGCGCCAGGACGACAAGTTCAGCTTTGGCCTGTCACCGCGCGGCGCGCAGGCATTGATGCGCAGTGCACGTACCTGGGCTTTGATGCACGACCGCCAGCATGTGTTGCCGGAAGACGTGCAGACCGTGTTGCCGGCAGTGGTGGACCATCGCCTGCGCTCTGTATCGGACAGCTCAGGGCGTTATGCCGAAGCCTATTCACAACGTCTGCTCAACGAGGTAGATGTCATCTAGGGCCGCTGCGATGCAATCAAGCGCCACCACCGGATTGAGGAGTGTGCTGCCCCGGCTGCAGGGTCGCTGGCAGCAGCATTTCGAGCGCTGGATGCAGCGCCGCATTCCGCCGGCGCGGCAGGTGCGGCTGGGACACCACAACATTTTCATCATGCCCAACAGGCAGGGCCTGGGCTTCATGTTTGTGCTGGCGCTGATGTTCATCGGCGCCGTGAATTACGAGGCCAACCTCGCCTTCGCGTTGGTGTTCCTGCTGATCGGCATGTTCGTGCTGTCCATTTTCCATACTTTCCGCAACCTGTCCGGTTTGCATGTGGCAGCGGTGCCGGGGCACTCTGTATTCGCGGGCGAACTGGCCGAGCTCACCGTTATCCTGAATCGCCACGGCAAACGCACCTACGAGAGCATCCAGCTCGGGTGTGACGGATCGCGCAAGGTCGTATGCGATCTTGTGCAGGTTCAGGAGCAGCGCGTTGGTCTGTACGTGTCAGCCCAGCGGCGTGGTTGGCTCCGGCCGGGTCGCCTCGTCATCGAGACCGTGTTCCCTTTCGGCATCTGTCGCGCCTGGTCGCTGCTCGACTTGCAGGTGCAATGTCTGGTCTACCCGCGTCCCGTCGAATGCGACCTCGACTGGCTGCTGAGCAACCAGCAACAGACCGGCAATACCACGCTGGTGAGGGGCAATGATGATTTCTACAGCCTGCGCCAGTACAACATCGGAGATCCGCTCAAGCACGTGGCCTGGAAGAATTTCGCGCGCGGGCAGGGCATGCTGATCAAGGAATATGCCAGCACCGTGGACCAGAAGATCTGGCTGCGCTGGGACCTGTTTCTCGACCTCGACACTGAAGGCCGCCTGTCACGCCTGTGCTGGTGCGTGATCCGTCTGGACGAGGGCGGGCTGGACTTCGGGCTGGAGCTGCCGGGCCTGCGCATCGAGCCGTCACGTGGTCCCGATCATTACCGCAAGTTGCTGGAAGCCCTGGCCCTGTTCGGCCAGGCAGGGGAGCACTCATGAAGCTGTTCCGTAAGCGGCCGGTGGTACCCGCCGAGGTCTACAACATTCCGCGCTATTCGTTTGCCTGGCTCCTCGCGGCTGTCGTGGGAGTGATCCTGCCGCATGTTCTGCGTATGCCACTGTGGCTGACTGGCATTTGCGCACTGTGTATCGGCTGGCGCGTGCTGATCTGGCAGGGGCGCATGTCGTTTCCCGGCAAGAAGATGAAGCTGGCCATTGTGTCGCTGATGGTGGTGATGGTAGTGGCGCAGTTCGGGCGCAATATCTTTTCCACTGATGCCACGGTAGGCGTTTTGCTCACCGGCATCACGCTGAAGCTGCTGGAGATGCAGCGCAAGCGTGATGTCCTGCTGGTGCTGTACCTGTGTTACTTCACGGTGATCGCCGAGTTCATCTATTCGCAGGCTATCCCCATTGCGGTCTACATGGGCCTGGCAGTTTTTGTGATTACCTCGGCACTGATGTCGCTGAATCAGACGCAGGACAACCAGAAGCCATGGCGCACCTTCCGCTACAGCGCCAGCATCCTGCTGCAGGGAGTGCCGCTGATGATTGCCTGTTTCGTGCTGTTTCCGCGCATCTCGCCGCTGTGGGCGGTGCCGCTGAACACCGCCGGTGCCCGTACCGGTCTCAGTGACTCGATGTCGCCCGGTGATATCGGGGATCTCGCGCGCTCGGCAGAAGTGGCCTTTCGCGTCAGTTTCGAGGGCGCACCGCCACCCTACAGCCAGCTGTACTGGCGCGCGCTGACTCTGGATGACTTCAGCGGGCGCAGCTGGCGTCGCCCGGAGTTCACCCTGCAGCCACAGTTCCTCGGTCCGCAGGCTGACACGCGTCAACCCTGGTTCGAGGCGATCGAGTACCGCGGTTCGCCCCTGGCCTACAACGTCATCATGGAGCCGACCAACCAGAACTGGATCTACACGCTGCAGATGCCGGCCATCGTGGATGAGCGCATGATGATGCGCAACGATTACCAGGTCAGCAGCGTGAGACGCG
>JBIIWP010000147.1:0-5465 GCA_044338855.1 Pseudohongiellaceae bacterium
ATTCGGGCGCCCACCCTTGTTATCTTCACCATCTGCCCCGCTACCCGCTTCGCCAGCCTTGCGCTTGAGGTCGTTCAGGACTGCAGAGCAGTCGGCGTCCTCGTGCATGGGTACCAGCGGCAGGCTCAGCAGCAGTTCATCCTCGATAAGCGCCAGGACATCCAGTTCCCCGGTCTCATCGACAACGATATCCGTCGACACTGCAGTAGCGTCCGGGAGTCGTTTGAACTCCTCCTCGCTGTCCAGGACCAACAAGTCCAGATTGCAGTGCAGATCCTGCTGCATGGGCTGCAAACAGCGCTGGCATAGTTGCTTCACGCTGGTCTGCAGGCTGCCATGAAGCCGGCGTCTGCCTTCATCATCATGCCCGAAGTCCAGATCAACAAGCACTTCACAGCCATCAGCTGCACCGGGATCGGCAAGGCTGGCGACAAGGCGTTCGAGTCTGACCAAGGGCAAAACTGCGCTGAGTGACCCACTCCGGGCAAATAGCTTGGTGCTGTCCGTATGCTCTGGAAATGGGTCTCGCGACATGGGCGCGCATATTAGTCAGGTGCCCTTGACTTGTCAAAATGTTTTTGCAGCCAGCTCTCCGGAACTGCTTGATTTGACACCGGATTTGGCGAGAACCAAGGTCTCAGCGCTCCACCCCCCCCAACAAGGGCACAAAACGCACCTCTTCCAGCTCCTCTACGGCCAGCTGCTCGTCCATTTTTCGATAGACCCGCAGCTTTTGCACCCGGCCACCTTCGGGCAGCACCAGTGTGCCTCCGGCAGCCAGTTGTTTGAGCAAGGCTTCCGGCACCACCGGTGCTGCGGCCGTCACGATAATGCCGTCGAATGGCGCATGCTGGGACCAGCCAAAGCTGCCGTCAGCACACTTCAAGGTGATATTGGCGATGCGCAGCTCCCGGAATCGTGCCCGCGTGCGCTCAAGCAGGGGCGCGATGCGCTCGATGCTGTAGACGTGCTGGACGAGGCGCGCCAGTACCGCAGTCTGGTAGCCACACCCGGTCCCGATCTCAAGGATGCGGGGCTGCTCCGGCAATGCTGCCATCAACACCTCGGTCATGCGCGCCACGATATAGGGTTGGGAGATGGTCTGGTTGAAGGCGATGGGCAGTGCTACATCCTCGTAAGCACGATGGGAAAAAGCCTCGTCGACGAACAGATGACGCGGCGTATGCAACATGGCCTCGAGCACCCGCAAATTCGTGATACCAAGGTCACCCAGGCGCTGCACCATGCGCTCGCGCGTGCGCTGCGAGGTCATGCCAATACCCTGTGTCGTGCGGGTAGTCACGGTCAACCTGCTCCTGCACCAAGCAGGCCGGCGAGATCCACCTGCAAACGAGCCAGACTTTCAGCCATACAGCGGGCGGCTGCGGCGCTGCCCATATCGGCGTGCAGTGGGGTGACCGACACGAAGCCCTGCTCCACCGCAAGGAAATCCGATCCGGGGGCACGATCTACAGGACCGCCAGCCCGACCGATCCAGTACAGGGTCTTGCCGCGTGGATTACGTGTACTGATCGGATTCTCCCCTTTGAGACGCTGGCCCAGCGTGGTAAGAGCCAGTCCCTTGATCGCACTGGCCGGGATATCGGGAACATTGACGTTCAGCACCGTGCGGGCAGGCAAATGCAGCCCGGCGATGGCCCCCAGCAACCAGCGCGTGATCCGTGCTGCGTTTTCAAAGCGCTGGACTGATGCGGAACCGTACTCAGTCACCGCCAGCGACACTGCCACTGCGGGATGCTGCAGGAAGCGCCCTTCCATGGCGGCAGCGACCGTACCCGAGTACAGCACATCATCGCCCAGATTGGGGCCGAAATTGATGCCTGAGACCACGCGGTCCGGTTCCGGCATGAAGATGCCTGCCGTACCGAGATGAATACAGTCCGTAGGCGTGCCGTCGACAGCAATGCGCTGCGGGTCCAGATGGATGGCCTGCAGGGGGCGATCCAGTGTCAGGCAGTTGCTGACCCCGGACTTGTCGCGATCCGGGGCTATTACCATCAACTCATGGTCGGCACCGAGGGCGTTGTACAGGGCATGCAAGCCAGGGGCGTGGATACCGTCGTCGTTGGAGAGCAGCAGTTTCATGGTTGTCCAGTCGTGATGAGTTCGCGCAGAACGCTGGTGGCGTAACTGCCTTTGGCCAAGGTGAAATCAAGTTGCAGAGTAGTAGTGTCCCACGCGTGGAGCAGGTCCTGTACCTGCAGACGCAGGCTCCGGCGCTCCTGCTGCAGGCCTTGGGCTTCGAGGCCGCTTGCCAGCGTGGGCCATGCCGCTATTACGTTCTGTTCAAGCGCCAGACACTCGCCGGTCGCCATGGCGGTACCGCGTCCCCACAAGGGACCACTGGGATGCAGATCCATCTCATCGAGTCGACGCTGCAGTTCTGCGGCTTCGGCCTTCGCCGCAGCAAAAACGCTACCGCTGCCGGCAAGTGCCATTACTTCGCCGTCCATAGCCTGGTTCCAGTTCTGCAGGCGCACCCGTTCGGCCAGCACTTGATTGAACAGGAAGGCCCGGGCAGCCGACAGCAACAGGCTGCAACGCGTACGCTTGCGTTCCTGCGTCCGTCCTTCCAGCCAATCGACCGACTGCAGCAGTGAACTGCAGCCATTGCCGAAACGCTGTGGACCAAAATAATTGGGTACGCCCTGCAGGGACGCCTGTCCCAGCCGCAGATCCAGCCACTCGCGAGAGCCCTCACAGCACTGCAGCCTTATCCGGAATCGGTTGGCGACATGACTGCCGCGCCGCAGCTTCCTGCTGTTGCGGGCTGCGTGCAGGATACGCATGCTGTCCGTGTTGCAAGCGTCCAGCACTGGTTCACCTTTCGGCACGTGCAAACTGAACCACTGGCGCGTAAGAGCTTGCTTGTCCTTCATGCCGGAGTACGCGATGTCGCGCGGGTGCAACTGCAGAGCTCGTGACAAAGCGAGCTGTGCATCCGGTGTGGTCAGCCCGCGCTTCTCGAGGTATACAAACACGTGTTCACCAGTACCGTCAGGCGTGAAGCCAAGCACTTCCTCGACCTCGAAATCTTCCGGTTCTACTTTCAACAAGCCGGACAGAGCAGGTTCTCCGTAGGCAAACGGCAAGTCCCGGCAAGCTTCTGCCCAGCGTTGCGACTCCGCTACTGTCATGTTTCCGCCCTGGTCCACAGCTCAGGCGCTCCGCAACAGCAATACGGTCGCATAACAGGCGATACCCTCTTTCCGGCCGGCAAAGCCCAGCCCTTCGGTCGTGGTGGCTTTGATGCTGATATTGTCGACGTGGGTGGCGCAGCCTCGCGCCAGCGACTGGCGCATGGCATCGATATACCCGGCGAGACGCGGCGCCTGCGCCACCACCGTCATGTCGGCATTGCTAAGCTGCCAACCTGCATCGGCAACTTTGGTGCAGACTTCGGCCAGCAAAAACATGCTGCTGATACCCCGGTAGCGTGGATCTGTGTCCGGGAAATGTTTGCCGATGTCGCCAAGCGCCAATGCGCCGAGCAGCGCGTCGCACAGGGCATGCACCAATACGTCACCATCGGAATGTGCCAGCAGGCGCTGCGTGTGGGGGATGGCCACGCCCGCCAAGGTCAGCTGCGCGGCCGCCTCCGGCTCTGCGGCGAAGCGGTGTACATCATAGCCTTGGCCGATCCTGATCTGCATGGTGCTTTACTCTCCTTCCTGCATTGGCCTTGCTTCAATCCTGTCCGTTTTTGGCACGCGCTTGCAGCAAGGTCTCCACCAGGGCGAGGTCTTCCGGCCAGGTCAGCTTGATGTTGTCGGAATGCCCCCGCACCAGTTTCACCGGCAGGCCCAATGTTTCCACGGCGGCTGCCTCATCAGTCATAAGCAGGCCCCGGTCCTTGCAGTGGTCCAGCGCCTGCAACAGCACCCCATGGCGAAACATCTGCGGGGTGGCGGCTTGCCACAGGCCGCTGCGAGCCACAGTGCCGCTTACATAGCCTTGGGTATCGGCATGCTTCAGCGTGTCACGGACGGGCTGCGCAAGAAGCCCACCGGCAGGCTCGTCCTGCAACTCGGCCAGCAACCGTAGCACATCATCCCTGCGCACACAGGGACGCACGGCATCGTGCACCAGCACCCAATCCATCGGGTCAGCACTGCCTGTCAATGCTCTCACGGCATTGCGCACACTGTCTGCCCGCTCGGCGCCTCCTTCGGTCAGCAGAATCTTTGCCCGCAGAGCGGGAGGCAAAGCGGACAATACCGCGTTGATCTGCTGATCATCTGGCGACACAGCCAGCAGGATGCGGTCCAGTTCGACCAGACCGCCAAGATTCTCGAGCGAATGCTGGAGCAGGGTTTTGCCCAGGACCTGCAGGTATTGTTTGGGGACAGCTTGCTGCATGCGCCTGCCGCTGCCTGCGGCGGGTAGTATCAGGAAATAGCGGGGAATGCTCACAGGGCGGGATCGGTTGCTACAGGCACCGCGGGACGCTCGTCGCTGGCAAGCGGCGGCGGCAAGGTATCAAGGCCGCTGGCCATTGCCGCATCAACTTCCGCTGCAGCAGCAGAGGCGCTGATGGCATTGCCACCCTCGGTGTCGTTACCGGTAGCGTCCAATGCGGGCTTTGCATCCTCCCGGTCCACCACCAGAATAAAGGTTTCACCTTTCCGCACGAGGCCCAACTGGCTGCGCGCACGCTCCTCGATGGAGTCGAGTCCGTTCTTGAGATCATTCACTTCCTGACGCAACGCTTCGTTGCGTTCGCCCAACAGTGCATTGTCCGCCTGCTGCACGGTAATCTCACCATCCAGACGATTGATTTCGGCCAGGCTGCCAGCACCCGACCAGAGCCGGACCTGCAGCACCAGCAACACCAGCAACAACACGGCGAGCACCAGTTTCAAGCGTCTATCCTGTCTATCCCGGTAAAAGACTGCCATGCATGCGAGGTCCGGCCAGCGCCGCGCGTCAGCGTTTGAACTCGGCAAGACCGCGGTACAGCGCCTTGCCCTGCAGTTCTTCTTCAATCACCAGCAAGCGGTTGTACTTCGCCACGCGATCCGAGCGGCACAGCGACCCCGTCTTGATCTGGCCCGCAGACGTGGCAACAGCGAGGTCGGCCAGGGTAGTGTCTTCGGTTTCTCCGGAGCGATGCGATATCACGGCAGTATAGCCGGCTGCGCAAGCCATGCGGATGGCTGCCAGCGTCTCGGTCAGTGAACCGATCTGGTTGAACTTGATGAGGATTGAATTGGCAACGTGCGCTTTGATGCCACGTTCGAGGATCTTGGTATTGGTCACGAACAGGTCGTCGCCCACCAACTGCACCTTGTCACCCAGCTTGCGTGTAAGGATGGCCCAGCCGTCCCAATCACTCTCGTGCATGCCGTCTTCGATCGAGATGATCGGGTACTGCAGGCAAAGCCCGGCAAGATAGTCGGTGAACTGCTCGCTGTTGAAGCGCTTGCCTTCTCCGCCAAGGACGT
>JBIIWP010000131.1:0-7016 GCA_044338855.1 Pseudohongiellaceae bacterium
TGCAGCGTCTGAAAGTTGACCTTGCTGAGCACGGAACAGTAGAGCAGGAAGCAAAAATGGAAGGCAGACAGCTGACCATGGTGCTGGCCCCCGGCAAAAAGAAAAAGTAGTACCTGTCACTTACCGCGTCGCTCTCCTTCGCTACAGCAATGAAGAGATGAAGGGATAAAGAGTTGACCCACGGCAAGGTGGGCGGGTGCTGCTTACTTTAACCATCATGACCGGCTTACGTAGAAGGCCGGGTCAAATGCGGAGTAAGAAAATGCCCAAGGCAAAAGTACACAGTGGCGCTTCCAAGCGCTTCAAGAAAACCGGTAACGGTATCAAACGCAAAAGCGCGTTCAAGAGCCATATCCTTACCAAGATGACCACCAAGCGTAAACGTCAGTTGCGCGGCACGTCGGCGATCCATCCGTCCGACATGGGCCGTGTCAAACACATGTTTCGCGAAGATTGATCAGACTACAGGTTGAGGATATAGATCATGGCAAGAGTTAAACGTGGCGTCACCGCACGCCGTCGTCACAAGAAAATCCTGAAAGCAGCGAAAGGCTATTACGGCTTTCGTAGCCGCGTTCTGCGCATCGCCAAACAGGCCGTCACCAAAGCCGGCCAGTACGCGTACCGCGATCGCAAGGTAAAGAAGCGTGTATTCCGCGCTCTTTGGATCACCCGTATCAATGCCCAGGCTCGCGCCAACGGCATCAGCTACAGCAAACTGATCGCTGGTCTCAAGAAAGCCAGCATCGCTCTTGATCGTCGCGTGCTGTCCGACCTGGCCGTGCATGACAAGGACGCGTTTGCAGCCGTAGTAAATCAGGCCAAAGCCGCTCTGGCGGCTTGATGTAGCCAGTTACAGATCTGGGTCCTGCGCTCTCACCAGCAAGGGACCCAGGCCTGCAACCTGCACTGACCTATCATGGATATCCTCCACACCCTCACTCAGGATGCATTGGCGGCCATCGCCCTGGCACAGAATTCCCAGGAGCTTGAGCAGCTGCGAGTGCAGTTTTTAGGCAAGAAAGGCACGCTTACCGAGCAGCTCAAGTCGCTCGGTGCTTTGCCGGCAGAGCAGCGTCCGGCCGCCGGTGCAGAAATCAATATCGCCAAACAGGAAGTCCAGAACGCACTTGCGGTGCGCAAGGAAGCCCTCGAGGCAGAAGAAGCCGTGCGCCAGTTGGCGGCCGAGCAGATCGACATCACCCTGCCGGGACGTCGCCAGAGCAGCGGTGGTTTGCATCCCGTCACACGTACCATCGAGCGGATTGAAGGCATCTTTACCAGCGCGGGTTTCAGTGTAGTGGAAGGCCCCGAGATCGAAGACGACTATCATAATTTCGAAGCACTCAATATTCCTGCGCATCATCCCGCGCGTGCGATGCACGACACGTTCTATTTCGACGCAACGACGCTGTTGCGTACCCACACTTCCACGGTACAGGTTCGTGTCATGGAGTCGGGTCAGGCGCCGTTCCGCATCATCTGCCCGGGTCGCGTTTACCGCTGTGACTCGGACATGACGCATACGCCGATGTTCCACCAGGTGGAAGGTCTGTTGATCGACCGCAACATCAGCTTTGCCAACCTCAAGGGGCTGATTGCAGAGTTCCTTCAGGTCTTTTTCGAGGAGAAGCTCTCGGTCCGCTTCCGTCCTTCCTATTTCCCGTTCACGGAACCCTCTGCTGAAGTGGACGTACAGTGCGTGTCCTGCAAGGGCAATGGCTGTCGTATCTGCAAGCAAACCGGTTGGCTCGAAGTGATGGGCTGCGGCATGGTGCACCCGAAGGTGCTGGCTGCGTCGGGCGTCGATGCGGAAGAGTTCACCGGCTTTGCCTTTGGCATGGGCGTGGATCGCCTCGCCATGCTGCGTTATCAAATCAAGGATCTGCGCTTGTTGTTCGAAAACGACCTGCGCTTCCTGCGTCAGTTCCACTGAGGTACTCCACATGAAGATCAGTGAAGCCTGGCTGCGTGAGTGGGTAAACCCCGCCATTGCCACCGATGAATTGATCCACCTCGTTACCATGGCTGGCCTTGAAGTGGACAGCTGCGAGCCTGCTGCGAACGTGTTCACCGGTGTGGTCGTCGGCGAAGTGCTCAGCGCCGAGCGTCATCCCGATGCCGACAAGTTGAGTCTGTGCCAGGTCAGTGACGGTACCAGCACCTTCCAGGTAGTCTGCGGGGCATCCAATGTGCGCCAGGGCCTGAAAGTGCCGTTCGCGAAGATCGGTGCAAAATTGACCGAAGATTTCGTGATCAAGAAGGCCAAGCTGCGGGGCGTCGAGTCCAATGGCATGCTGTGTTCTGCCGAAGAACTCGGTATGGCTGAAACCGCCGATGGCCTGCTCGAGTTGCCAGCAGATGCGCCCGTTGGAACCGACATCCGCGCTTACCTCACGCTTGACGACAAGCTGATCGAAGTCGACCTCACGCCCAATCGTGGCGATTGCCTCAGTATCGCCGGACTCGCCCGTGAGGTTGGTGTGTTGACGGGCAGCAAGGTCACGGCACCCGTGATGAACGTTGTTCCTGCTGCAATCGCGGAAACCTTTCCGGTCATCATCGATGCCCCGCAGGATTGCCCGCGCTATCTGGGCCGGGTCATCCGCAACATCAACCCTGAAGTCGAAACCCCACTGTGGTTGCAGGAAAAATTGCGCCGTTGCGGACTGCGCAGCATCGATCCCGTGGTGGACGTCACGAATTACGTTCTGCTGGAGCTCGGCCAGCCCCTGCATGCCTTCGATTACACCAAGCTGGAGGGCGGCATCATCGTGCGCAAGGCGCGCGCGGGTGAAACCCTGGTGCTGCTGGATGGCAAGGAAGTCACGCTGTCGCCTGACACCTTGCTGATTGCCGACCACCAGAAGGCCCTTGCCATGGCAGGTATCATGGGTGGCAAGCACAGCGCCGTGGGTCCGCTGACACGTGATCTTTTCCTGGAATCTGCTTATTTCAGTCCCTTGGCCATTGCCGGGCGTGCCCGCAGTCATGGTATGCATACCGACGCTGCCCATCGCTACGAGCGCGGCGTGGACTTCGAGTTGCAGGCGCGGGCCATGGAGCGTGCGACTGAACTGTTACAGGCCATCGTTGGCGGACAGCCTGGCCCCATTATTGAAGTTGTGGGTGAGCTGCCAGCGAGTAGAACTATCCGCTTGCGCAAAGCCCGTATCGGCGAGTTGCTCGGCCTGGTGCTGCCGGAAGAAGAGGTGCTGGGTATCCTGCAGCGTCTCGGCATCACCAAAGCGGGTGAAGATGAATTCGGCTGGAGTTTCGCCGTACCTTCCTGGCGCTTCGATGTCGCCATCGAAGAGGATCTGATCGAGGAGCTGGCCAGGGTCCACGGCTATGACAACCTGCCGGTAATCGCACCGCAGATTGCCATGCACCTGAAACCTGCAACCGAGCTCAAGACCGGAGTGAGCGCCATGCGCCACTGCCTGGCCAACCTCGGCTATCAGGAAGTGGTCACCTACAGCTTTGTGGACGCTGAACTCGATCAGGCGCTTTCCGGCCTGGCCGATGTCGCCGGGTATCAGCCAGTAGCGCTGGCCAACCCCATCAGCCAGGACATGGCGGTAATGCGCAGCAACCTTTGGCCCGGTCTCATCAAGACCCTCAAGCACAATCAGAATCGTCAGCAGACGCGTGTGCGCTTGTTTGAGAGCGGCTTAACATTTACTAATATAAACAATAAATTAGAGCAGAAACTTAAAGTTGCTTCTCTTGTTTGGGGGGCGGCCGTATCCGAACAGTGGGGGCAAGTCGCGCGCGTGGCGGACTTCTTCGACCTGAAGGGCGACCTCGAAGTGCTGCTTGGCCTGGCCCACGACGGTGCGGCATGGCGCTTCGTGGCGGATACACATCCTGCATTGCAGCCCGGACAAACTGCCCGCATCTATCGCGGTGAGCAAGCCGTGGGCTGGATCGGTGCGTTGCACCCGACTATTGCTCAAGCTATTGATATTACAGGAAAAGTATTCCTGGCCGAGCTGGACTATGAGCATATCTCCACTGCTGCCCTGACCAAAGTGCAGGACGTTTCCCGTTTCCCAGCCGTGCGGCGCGATCTTGCCCTCATCATCGATGAGCAGGTTGCGGCCGCTGCGGTGCTCGCACAATTGCGTGAAAGTGCCGGTCCCGACTTGCTGGAAATCGGGATTTTCGACTTGTATCAGGGGCACAACATTGTTAAGGGCAAAAAAAGTCTTGCCTTGGGCTTGACCTTCCAGCATCCTTCGCGCACTCTATCCGATACTGATATCAATCCGATAATTGATAGATATATCAACGCACTACAAGCCAAATTTAAAGCCGAATTAAGGTAGTACCAGTACGGTCTTTCGCCGGCAAGTTCCCAGGAATAGCAGGATTGTCACCCATGACGAACGGAGCACTGACAAAAGCCGAGATGGCGGAACGTCTCTTCGAAGAGATGGGCCTCAACAAGCGCGAAGCCAAGGAGTTGGTAGAGCAGTTTTTTGAAGAAGTGCGCAAGGCGCTGGAAACCAATGAGCAGGTCAAGCTCTCCGGTTTCGGCAACTTCGATCTTCGCGACAAGCGCCAGCGTCCCGGCCGCAATCCCAAGACAGGGGAAGAGATCCCGATCCAGGCACGGCGAGTCGTGACTTTCCGGCCAGGGCAGAAACTGAAGGCAAAGGTAGAGAGCTATGCTGGAACCAAGTCATAACGCAGAGCTCCCCGAAATCCCTGCCAAGCGGTACTTCACCATCGGTGAAGTAAGCGAGCTGTGTGAAGTAAAACCCCACGTGTTGCGCTACTGGGAACAGGAATTTTCCCAGCTCAAGCCAGTCAAGCGCCGCGGCAACCGCCGTTACTACCAGCGCCAGGACGTGATCCTGATCCGCCAGATACGTTCGCTGCTTTACGAACAGGGCTTCACGATCGGTGGAGCAAGGCAGCGTATGGCCGGTGGGGCAATGGAGCGGGATGATCTGCCGGTAGTGCAGCATGCTGTCGCAACCGCTGCGACGACTGCCATCAAGCCTTCTGCGATCCGCGAATTGATAGAAGAGATTGAAGAGGCACTCGGGTATCTTGCCTGAGGTCCACAGTAAAAAGTTCAGGATTTCCCCGTACTGAAGGCTTTTTTCTGTACTATCGCGGAATAACCCAAGCTATAATTTTCGCCAGAAATCGGAGTGTAGCGCAGCTTGGTAGCGCACTTGCCTGGGGGGCAAGTGGTCGTGGGTTCAAATCCCGCCACTCCGACCATTTCAAAAGCTGCTGCAAAAGTGCAGTGGCAAAAGCAGAAGCAAAAAAGCCGGCTATCAAGCCGGCTTTTTTATGCCCGATGCCCCGTCCTGGAGGTTGCTGCGGTTTTCGTAATCCTGTGCCTGTGCCGGGTTCAACAGCAGGGCGCGAGCGCTGACAAGCAGGGCGCGGGTCAGTAAAGGTCTGATAGTTATCAAGTTTCTCCCTGGATTTTTTGGCTCCGGGTAAAGCGCGCGCGAACTATAGCCATCCTTGGCCTGCTTCTCGATTGATAATTCACATTCCTGTGTTCGGCAGCGGGGCTGCCTGAACAAGGACGTTTCGGGAAGACATTTAATCCCAAATTTCCGGTATGCAGTACATTTCGGCGTCAATCATCCAAGGCGTACTCGTTCAATACAAACCCCTGGATCGATTGGCCTGATGCCTGCAGCGCAAATCCAGTGAGCAGTTCCGGCTGCGCGCCCGTACCTACGAATACACCGCGCATGGTTCCTGTTCCGGGCGTGGAGCTGTTCAAGAATACGTCTGTGAGTGTCATGTCTGCAAACGCACCATTGAGGACACCCGTAAAGTTGCTGGTCCACGCGTTGCCCGCAAAATTCTCTACAATGCTCAGAGAGCCTGCGGTGATCGCGCCACTTCCGCCAGTCATGTTCACCTGGAAGTTCATGTTAACCACGGCTGACGAGGAATAGTCGGTGCCGGTCTCATCTCGTAGCGTGTGATGACTGGTGTTCGAATATGAGCCAGTCAGATCGGCGACGTTTGCAGGACGGAACACGGCCCAATCCATCGTCTGTCCGGATTGGCCCAGGGTGGACACGCTGGGCACCAGACGACCCTCGATGACCTGGGTCTCCGATTCATTCCAGCGACCCCAGTCGAGGTCCAGGCCGTCTACATAGGTAGCATCCGGTGGCGTCGCTGTCTGGGACACCAGGACATAGGTGGCCGGACTGTCGAGTGCACTGACGGCCATGGGATCAATATTCCAGCCATTGTGGCTCAGCACCGGCGCCATTCCCGCAGAGCTGGAACGGACCGCCTTGCCGAAGGTGATACCGGAGCTGGGGGAAACCATCAGACCGAGATCAAGACTGGCTTCCATGCGTTCCTGCATGGTGACGTCCATCCTGAAGTCGAGGTTGGGATCGTCGTTGGCGTAGTTGAAGCCATCCACGACGAACTTGCCGTCAAGCTTGTGAGTCGTGAAAGTGCCGGGTGTCGTTTCAAGGTCGCTGGCGAGATGCATGATGCCGCTGAACAACAGACTTTCGGAATCGTGCCCCGGGAGGAAGCCTCCGGCAATCATGCTTTCGCCCGTTGCGATAGGGCTCGATATGCTACTCGGAACATGGGTGAGGGTACCGCTCAGGGCTGCTCCCTTCATGATGATGGTGCTGTCGGTGAGCAGGATATCGCTGCCACTGCTGCCACCAAAGTTCACGTTCCAGAGATACTCATGGTTTCCGGGAGTTCCGGTCCGCACCTGCATGCGGCCCTGGGTGATCGTGACGCTGGAGGGCGCGAACGCTATCGTGAAGTCGACTTTGAATTGGAACGAGCCGATATTTTCGCCGGACTCTTCCTGCCTCGCCTGCCAGGAGAAGTGACTGCCTTCACCCAGATAGCCATCAAGAGAGGACGAGAAACGACCCGTGGCGTAGCCGCTGAGATCCACTTGATCATATCTCATCCAGATGCCGGCATCTGGCAAGGTGGTTACGGAGGATTCGATGCTTGCATCCAGATTGTTGCTCAGGACGCGTGCCTCG
>JBIIWP010000132.1:0-6833 GCA_044338855.1 Pseudohongiellaceae bacterium
GGCGGGGATCGCGAACAGGTGCATAGTCTGCTGGAGTTCTATCAGTGCCTGTTCCCGGACTCGTACTACCTTGAGCTGCAGCGGACCGGCCGCCCAAGTGATGCTGAGCACGTGCGTCTGGCGGTGGAACTGGCGCTGGCCCGGGATCTGCCGGTAGTGGCGACCAACGACGTCCGCTTTCTCAGTCAGGACGAGTTCGAGGCTCACGAAGCCCGCGTCTGCATCAACGAGCGCCGCACGCTGGACGACCCGCGGCGCCCCCGCAACTATTCCGAACAGCAGTACCTGCGCAGCCCGGCGGAAATGCTGGAACTGTTCAGTGACCTGCCCGAGGCCCTGGAGAACACCCTGCTGATTGCACAGCGCTGCAATCTGGAACTGCAGCTCGGCAAGCCCTTCCTGCCCAACTATCCGATACCGGCCGGTATGACCATCGACGGGTTCTTCCGCGCCGAGAGTGAGCGCGGCTTGCAGCAGCGTCTGGAAAAACTGTTTGACGTGAGCACCACGGATTTCCCTGATACGCGCCAGCGATACCAGGATCGCCTCGATTTTGAACTTGGCATCATCAACCAGATGGGCTTTCCCGGTTATTTTCTCATCGTGATGGAGTTCATCCAGTGGGCCAAGGACAACGGAATTCCGGTGGGACCCGGTCGTGGTTCCGGTGCCGGCTCCCTGGTGGCCTACGCACTGAAAATCACCGACCTGGATCCGCTGCAGTACGACCTGCTGTTCGAGCGCTTTCTGAATCCGGAGCGCGTGTCGATGCCCGACTTCGATGTGGACTTCTGCATGGATGGACGCGACCGCGTGATCGAACATGTTGCGGATCTCTATGGCCACGATGCCGTATCCCAGATCATCACTTTCGGCACCATGGCGGCCAAGGCCGTGATCCGTGACGTCGGCCGCGTGCAGGGCAAGTCCTACGGGCTGGCGGACAAATTGTCGAAGCTGGTGCCCTTCGAAGTGGGTATCACACTTGAGAAAGCCAAGAAGGACGAGCCACAGCTTGTCGAGTTCCTCGCTGCAGACGAAGAAGCGCAGGAAATCATGGACATGGCAGAGAAGCTCGAAGGCCTCGTGCGCAACGTCGGCAAGCATGCCGGGGGCGTAGTGATCGCGCCGACCAGGCTCACCGATTTCACGCCACTGTATTGCGATGAGAGCGGTGCCAACCTCGTGACGCAGTTCGACAAGAACGACGTGGAAAGTGCCGGACTCGTAAAGTTCGACTTCCTCGGCCTGCGCACGCTGACGATCATCGATTGGGCCGTGAAGATGATCGGTGAGGCCGGCATTGCTGCGCCCATCGACATTACGACGATTCCGCTGGATGACGCCAAGGTCTACCAGATGCTGGAGCGCGGCGAGACCACAGCGGTGTTCCAGCTTGAATCACGCGGCATGAAGGACCTTATCAAGCGCCTGCGCCCCAGCAACTTCGAAGACATCATCGCCCTCGTGGCGCTGTTTCGCCCGGGCCCGCTCGGCTCCGGCATGGTGGACGACTTCATCGATCGCAAGCATGGCCGCAAGGCGGTGAGTTATCCACATCCTGACCTGGCACCAGTACTGCAGAACACCTACGGCGTGATCCTGTACCAGGAACAGGTGATGCAGATTGCGCAGGTGCTGGCCAGCTACACGCTGGGCGGAGCCGATATGCTGCGTCGCGCCATGGGCAAGAAAAAGCCCGAGGAAATGCAGAAGCAGCGCGCCGGCTTCCTGCAGGGTGCAGCCGACAGGAAAATTGATGCGGGCCAGGCTACTGCGATCTTCGACCTCATGGAGAAGTTCGCCGACTATGGTTTCAACAAGTCACATTCGGCGGCCTACGCACTGGTCTCCTACCAGACTGCCTGGCTCAAGTGTTATTTCCCGGCCTATTTCATGTCGGCAGTGCTCTCGGCGGATATGCAGAGCACCGACAAGATCGTCATCATGGTGGAGGAATGCCGCCTCATGGGTCTGGAAGTCCTGCCACCCGATATCAACAGTGGCCGCTTCGCGTTTACCGTCAACAAGCAGGGCCAGATCATCTATGGACTCGGAGCCATCAAGGGGCTCGGTGAGGGCCCGGTGCAGAACCTCATCGCCGTGCGCGAGCAGGGTGGGCCGTTCCGTGACCTTTTCGATTTCTGCAAGCGCGTCGAACTTGGTGTGACCAACAAGCGCGCCATTGAGGCGCTGATCCGTTCGGGTGCCTGCGACAGCTTTGGTGCCGACCGCGCAGTATTGCTGGCCAGCATGCCGGAAGCTGTGCAGACCGCCGAGCAACAGAACCGCAGCATGGCCAGCGGTGTGGATGATCTGTTTGGCGAGGTGTCGGCACAGCCGGCAAGTTCCTCGGATGTCTACGCCAATTTCCGCCATATCCGTCCCTGGGCAGCGCAACGACGCCTGCAGGAGGAAAAGGAAACTCTCGGACTCTACCTGTCCGGGCATCCGATCTCCGAATTCCTGCCGGAGCTGTTGCGCATCACACGCCATCGAATCGACGCGTTGAAACCGGAGAAGGGTGCCCAGCTCGTCGCCGGGCTCATCCATGACATCCGCCTCATCAAGAGCAAGCGTGGCGACAACATTGCCATTGTGACTCTGGACGACCGTAGTGACCGCATCGAGGTCAGCCTGTTTGGTGAGGCTTATGTCCAGTACCGGGAACTGCTGGTAAAGGACACGATCGTGGTGGTTCAAGGTGTGGTCAGCATCGACGAATACAATGGCAACGGACAATTGCAGGTGCGCACCAGACGGGTGCTGACGCTGCAGGATGCCCGCCGGGAGTTCGTGCGGGCACTGGAGCTGACCTTGCATCACAGCCGCTTGTCTGTAGAATCGCTGCGCTCGTTGGGCCGGCTGTTAAGTGAATACCGTGCAGATGCCGGCCAGCAGCAGGGCATTGCCCTGCTGGCACAAGGCGGAAGTGCATCCGCCGCCGCGAGCGAGGCACCGCTGGCAGCGAAAGGCTGCGAGATTCTGGTGCATCTGGAACTGCCTGAAGTCAAAGGCAGTGTAGTACTCGGTGACAGTTGGCGGGTATTGCCGGACGACGCCTTGCTGCAGCGCATGCGCGATGCTTTCGGAGCCGACAATGTCAGCCTCAGTTATGGTTTTGGCCCTTGATCCAGACTTGTTATGAACCCTGATTATCTCGATTTTGAACAACCCATCGCTGATCTTGAAGTCAAGATCAACGAACTTCGTCTCGTGGGCGCAGACAACAAGCTCAATATCGCTGACGAAATCACGAAGCTGCAGGAAAAAAGCCGCAAGCTTACCGAGAAAATATTCAGTGCGCTGACGCCCTGGCAGATCTCGCTGTTGGCGCGCCATCCCTTGCGTCCCTATACAGAAGACTATTTGCGTTACATTTTCACCGACTTCGATGAATTGCATGGCGATCGCTATTTTGCGGATGACGCAGCCATCATCGGCGGTGTGGCTTACCTCGACAAAACACCCGTGATGGTCATTGGCCACCAGAAAGGCCGCAGCACCAATGAGAAGGTCAAACGTAATTTCGGCATGCCGAAGCCGGAAGGCTATCGCAAGGCACGTCGCCTGATGCTGCTGGCCGAGCGTTACAAGATGCCGGTCCTGACACTCATTGATACGCCGGGTGCCTATCCCGGTGTTGATTCGGAGGCGCGTGGCATCAACGAAGCCATCGCCGAGAACCTCGCCATCATGTCACGCTTGCGTACTCCGATCATTGCCACCGTAACGGGGGAGGGCAACTCCGGCGGCGCTATCGCCATCGGTGTCTGCGACCACCTGAACATGCTGCAGTACTCCACGTACTTCGTCATCTCGCCGGAGGGCTGTGCAACCATCCTGTGGAAATCCTCCGACCACAAGGCCCTGGCTGCCGAGGCCATGGGCGTGACATCCACGCGCCTCGAGGAGCTCGGTATCGTGGATCTCACGATCCCCGAACCGCTGGGCGGCGCCCATCGCAACATGAAGGAGATGGCAGGGCGCCTCAGGGAACACCTGATCGAGCAGGTCTCCCGCCTCAGCACGATGGACACTGACGATCTCCTCGAACGCCGCTATCGCCGTCTCATGAGTCATGGCGCCTCGCGGCCCCACTGAGGCGGGCCGCGCCGACGTCCTCTCAAGGCAGCTGCTGGGCTGCCCCGACCTGCTGAAGGCTGACCGCGTTGTGGTCGGCTTCAGCGGTGGTCTTGATTCCACCGTGTTGCTGCATCTGCTGGCCACCTTGCGTGGGCAGGGCCTGCTGATGGGCGAGCTCAGCGCCTTGCATGTACACCATGGCTTGCAGCTTGGGGCCGACCAGTGGCTAGAGCACTGCCGCTGCCAGGCAGAACAGCTCGGCGTAAGCTTCCGGGCGCGCAGGGTGCTGGTAGAGGCTGCCACGGGGACCAGCCCCGAAGCAGCTGCACGAGAGGCGCGCTACACCGTGTTTGAAGAACTCATGATGGAGGGTAGTGTTCTGGCGCTGGCCCACCATGCGGATGACCAGGTCGAGACGGTATTGTTGCACCTGCTGCGCGGCAGTGGTCCACGGGGGCTGTCCGGTATGCCGCAGCAGCGGCCGCTGGGTAGAGGAATGCTGTGCAGACCCCTGCTGGGGATCGGCCGTTCTCTTTTGCTGGCACACGCGCTGCAGCAGGGCTTGACCTGGATCGAGGATCCCAGCAACAGCGACCAGCGCTTCACACGCAATTTTTTGCGCGAAGCCGTAGTTCCCTTACTGCAACAGCACGCCCCGGCGCTGCAGCAAGGCGTGTTGCGCAGCGCCATGCTGCAGACGGAGGCAGAGCAGTTGCTGGTCGAGCTGGCTGCTGCAGATCTGGCAGTGGCCCGGGGTGAGTCGAGCAACCAGTTGCAGTTGCCAGTACTGGCGCAGTGGTCGCCTGCCCGGGTACGCAACCTGCTGCGCTTCTGGGTGCGCGGCCTGCGGGAAGAGCTTGATGGCAGAGATGTCACGCACCAGGGGTTGCGGCAATGTGTAGAGCAACTGATACCGGCCCAGCACGATGCCATGCCTGTGATTGCCTGGGGTGAAGGCGCACAACGTCTGGAACTGCGCCGCCACCGGGATCAGCTCTATCTGGTCAAGTCCATGCCATTGCTGCCGGAGAAGCTGCTATGGAATCCTGCGCAACCGCTGCAACTACCGGGGGTACTTGGCCAACTGCGCTGTGAAACCACTGAGGGCAAGGCGCCATTCCCCGACACCTGGCCGATTCTTGAAGTTCGTTTTCGTACCGGTGGTGAACGTGTGCAGGAGCAAGGGAGGCCCACGCGCATGCTGAAGCACTTGCTGCAGGAGGCCGGTGTGCCGTCATGGTTGCGCCCGTGTATTCCCCTGATCTATTGCGACGGTGTGCTGCTGGCGGTGGGTGATCTCTTCGTCCAAGCGGTCTGGCCTGAACAAGTACCCGCCAAAACGGCCAGATTTCTCTGGGATCGCCAGCATTTGCATTGTGGGTACTAGGGCCTTCTGTTAATCTGGTCTCCCATCAAGAACCTTTCAAAAATGTCTGATGGGCTGTACATGACGCATTATATTTTCATCACTGGCGGTGTTGTTTCCTCTCTCGGTAAAGGCATCACTTCCGCCTCGCTGGCAGCCATCCTCGAAGCACGTGGTCTCAATGTGACCATGCTGAAGCTGGATCCCTACATCAACGTCGATCCGGGCACCATGAGCCCCTTCCAGCACGGTGAAGTCTTCGTGACTGAAGATGGCGCCGAGACTGACCTCGACCTCGGCCACTACGAACGCTTTATCCGTGCCAAGATGTCCAGGCGTAATAATTTCACGGCCGGTCGCATCTACGAAGATGTGATCAAGAAAGAGCGTCGTGGCGATTATCTCGGGGCAACCATCCAGGTCATCCCGCACATCACTGACGAGATCAAGGCGCGCATCCTCGATGGTGCCGGTGAAGTAGATGTGGCCCTGGTTGAAATCGGCGGTACGGTAGGCGACATCGAATCGCAGCCATTTCTGGAAGCTGCGCGCCAACTCAAGGTTGAACTCGGTTCTGCCCGCGTGCAGTTCCTGCACCTGACCCTGGTCCCTTACATCTCTACTGCTGGCGAGACCAAGACCAAGCCGACCCAGCACTCCGTGCGCGACCTGCGCTCGATCGGTATCCAGCCGGATATTCTCGTGTGCCGCAGCGACCACGAGATCCCGGAGTCCGCCCTGCGCAAGATCGCCCTCTTCACCAATGTCGAATTGCCGGCGGTAGTCTCCCTGCTGGACACGGCCACCATCTATTCGGCACCTCAGTTGCTGCATGCCACCGGATTGGACGAGATCATCGTGAAGCGGTTCGGGCTCAGCTGTCCGCCTGCCGACCTCAGTGAGTGGGCCCGTGTTGTTGATGCCGTACTGCATCCTGAGCGCGAAGTGACCATTGCGATGGTCGGCAAGTACATGGAGTTGCTGGACGCCTACAAATCGCTGATCGAAGCCATGAAACACGCAGGCATCCATACGCGCACGCGCGTGCAGTTGAGGTTCATCGACTCCAGCAGTATCGAGATCGAGGGTACCGGGGTACTTGATGGGGCCGATGCCATCGTGGTTCCCGGAGGCTTTGGAGAACGCGGCATCGAAGGCATGATCATTACGGCCAACTACGCCCGCACCCACAAGATACCCTATCTGGGCATTTGCCTTGGCCTGCACATCGCCGTGATCGAATTTGCCCGCAACGTTCTGGGCCTGCCCAAGGCCCACAGTACGGAGTTTGATCGCCAGTCGCCTGATCCGGTGATCGCAATGATTACGGAGTGGATCAACGCAAAGGGCGGCACCGAAGTGCGCAGTGCAACATCCGATC
>JBIIWP010000050.1:0-21203 GCA_044338855.1 Pseudohongiellaceae bacterium
TGCAGCGTACGTCATCACCTTCGAGGCGCCCAAGTGACAGCGGCGCGTGTCGGTGGCAGCACTGGTCCGCCATGGCAGTGAGACTGCCGTCAGCCTTGCGGTAGACGAGCACCGGCCGGTTGATGATGGTAATGGCATGCAGCTGGTGCACGGGCAGCTCGTGGCTCCATGCGGCCACGTACCAGCAATCTTGCAGGTAAAGCCTGCTGTCAGGGCCGGCTCCCTTGATAATGTCCACGGTTATTTCCCCTGTGTTGGAACACATCGTGCGCCCTGCCGCCTCCTTGCACGGGCTTTCCCTCTTGTGCTGCACGGAATCAGTCGAATACGGCCTATGCTACGGCAGCAGGAACCTCCGCGTCAGCCCCGCATAGGCATCCACGCGGCGATCCCGGAAATAGGGCCAGATACGACGCAGGCGTTCCGTGCGCGCCAGGTCGAGATCAGCGACAAGGCAGCAGGTGCTGTCACTGTCCGCTTGTGTGATGAGATCGCCCTGCTGGCCCGCGATGAAGCTGCCACCCCAGAAGCGGATGCCGCTGCCCTGCCCGTCCGGGTTGGCTTCGTGTCCGGTGCGGTTGGCGACCAGCACCGGCAGGTGATTTGCCACGGCGTGCGAGCGCTGGATCAGTTGCCAGGCCTGCTGCTGGCGTTGCTGTTCTTCCGGCAGATCGTCCGGGTCCCAGCCGATGGCAGTGGGATACAGCAGGATGTCCGCGCCGGCCATGGCCATGAGGCGTGCGGCCTCGGGATACCACTGGTCCCAGCACACGAGGATGCCCAGCTTGCCAACGCTGGTCTGCACCGGGCTGAAGCCACTGCGACCGTCACTGAAGGTGGCATCGCCCGGGGTGAAATAGAACTTCTCATAGAAGGCCGGGTCGTCGGGGATGTGCATCTTGCGGTAGAAGCCGGCCAACGAGCCGTCCTTGTCGAAGACCAGTGCGGTGTTGTGGAACACGCCGGGGGCGCGCTTCTCGAAGATGCCACCGACCAGCACGATGCCATGGCGTTTGGCGAGCGCGGACAGTCGCTGTGCGCTCGGGCCATCGAGCGGTTCAGCCAGATCGAACAGCGCCGGGTCTTCCACCTGGCAGAAATAATGGGTGGTGTGCAGTTCCTGCAGCAGCACCAGCTGCGGCTGGTGTGTATCGCACAGCTCCTGCAACAGGCGCTCGGTCTCGGCGAGGCTCTGCGCTTTGTCGGGCCACGCTTGCTGCTGGATGACGGCGACGCGCAGGGTAGTGTTGTTCATGACGGATTCCTGATTTGCTGTATTCACATGTGGCCGAGGCAAGGATAGTCCGGAGCATCGGCACTGCCAATCGGGCTGACGCGGCGGACACCCCTACGCAAGCGTACCCAGCGGCAACTGCATCGTCGCACAATGCGGGCCGCCGTACTGCTTGATCAGGTTGCCGCCCGGCACCGGCACGATTTTCTTGCCAGGGAAGCAACGCTGCAGCGTATTCAGCGCCTGTGCGTCCTGCAAGCAGCCGAACACCGGCACCAGCACGCTGCCATTGACGATGAGAAAGTTCACATAGGAACCTGGCAGGCGCTTGCCGTCTTCATCGAACTGCGGATCCGGCAGGTCGATGGCATGCAATGCATAGGCCGTCCCGTCGGGACGCCGCAGCGCCCTTACCTGCTCTTCCATGCGACGCAGGGGTTCGTAGTGGACGTCCTCGCGGCGTGTGCAGGTGATGTAGGAAATCGTGTCCTCGCTGCAGAAGCGCACGAGGTTGTCGATGTGGCTGTCGGTGTCATCACCCAGCAAGGCGCCTTCGCTGATCCAGAGCATGCGCGCAAGCCCCAGTTGCTGCAGCACGAAGCGCTCTACTTCGTTCTTGCTGAAGTCATTGTTGCGGTTGCTGTCGAGCAGGCAGTGCACCGTGGTCAGCAGCGTCCCTGCGCCATCAGTCTCGATGCTGCCGCCTTCGAGTTCATAGGCGACGGTCGCCAGGGGTGCCTGCCACAGTGCCTGGAGGCGCTGGTTGATGTCGTTGTCGAGCGAGGCCTCGTACTTGTCACCCCAGCCGTGGAACTGGAAATCGAGCAGCGTGGGTTTGCTTTCCGCCGCGACCGTGACAGGACCATAGTCACGGCACCAGGTATCGTTGTACGGCGCAATCACCAACTGCGGCGCGTGCTGGCAGCGGTCGCCCAACTGGCGCAGGATCAACACACGATGGGCCTCGTCCTGGCACAGGATCAGTGGCGGCACTTCCGTGCTGATGGCCACCGCGAGTTCCACATAGTCGCGCTGGATGGCGTCGAGCCACGGCGCCCAGTCAGTGCTCTCGTGCGGCCAGGCCAGCATCACGGCCTGTTGGGGCGCCCATTCGGGCAGCATGCGTGCGGTGTGGGTCATGGCATCCTGTCAGCTCAAGGGCCCGCAGCATGCGGTGCCCGCAAAGGGCGGCAAGGATAGCGGAAAGGCTGGCGGGAGTCATGGCAGCAGCACAATGCTGCCGGTAGTGCGGCGTTCAGCAAGATCCCGCTGGGCTTCGGCGGCATCCTGCAGGGCATAACGCTGGTGCACCTCGATCTTCACCTTGCCCTGCTTCACCACCCGGAACAGCTCGGCTGCCACCTGCTGCAGTTCGGCCGGCGTGCGCACGAAGTCGAACAGGGTCGGCCTCGTCATGAACAGCGAGCCTTTCTGCGCCAGCAACGCCGGCGCGAACGGGGGCACCGGCCCCGACGCATTGCCATAGCTCACAAACAACCCGAACTTGTGCAGGCAGTCCAGCGAGGCCGGAAATGTGTCGGCACCAATGGAGTCGTACACCACGGGCAACAGCGCGCCTTGCGTGATTCTTTTCACTTCCTTCACGAAATCCTTGCGCGAATAGTCGATGACATGGTCGTAGCCGTGCGCGCGGGCCAGTTTCGCCTTGTCCGCACTGCCCACTGTGCCGATGACGGTGGCACCGAGCGCTTTGGCCCACTGTCCCATGATGAGGCCGACACCACCGGCCGCCGCATGCACCAGGATGGTGTCGTGCTTGCCGACTTTATAGACCTGCCGCAGCAGGTACTGTGCCGTCATACCCTTCAGCATCATCGCGGCGGCAGTCTCGTCGCTGATACCGCGCGGCACGCGGACCAGCTTGTCGGCCCTGATGTTGGCAGCTTCCGCATAGCAGCCATGACCAGCGGTGGCGCAGGCGACGCGGTCGCCGATGTAGAGGTCCGGTACGTCCTTGCCGACCGCGACGATTTCACCGCACATTTCGCCGCCGGGCACGAAGGGCAAGACCTGTGGATACAGGCCGCTGCGCTGGTAAATGTCGATGAAGTTCATGCCGATGGCCTTGATCGCCACCTGCACTTCGCCCTTGCCCGGTCGCGGCAGCTTCAGATCGACCAACTTGAGGACTTCGGGCCCGCCGTGTGCGTGTATCTGGATCGCCTTGGTCATATGGTCTCCTGGTAGCTGATTGTGGGTTCGCTTGCGACATACTATCGTGCGTTTGTTACCATGCACGCAAGTATGGATGACAGCCCCAACCAAGCAACCGATCAGGTCTTGCCCGCCGCGACGACAGCGGCAACGGGCGCGCCGCCGCGCCAGCGCCACCGTCTGCTGTTGACTCTGCAGCATTCGCAGAAGGAAGCCGTGGCCTCATCCACGATGACCGCCACCTGCGACAACTTCATGAACGCCTTCGCGCTGCATCTGGGTGCTACCAGCATCCAGATGGGTTTCCTCACGGGAATTCCGCAGCTGCTGGGCTCAATGATGCAACTCGTCTCGGTGGGCATCGGCAACTGGATCGCGCGCCGTCATATCGTACTTTTTGCTGCATTGTTGCAAACCTCGCTGATGTTCGGCTTCGCCGTGCTGGCGGCATTGCGCCGGCCGGGTCTGGTGGAAAGCCTCATCATGCTGGTGATGCTGTACCACGCCATGTTCAACCTGATCCAGCCGCAGTGGCGCGCATGGATGGGCAGCCTGGTGCCGCAGAAGCAGCGCGGCAGTTTCTTCGCCTCGCGCAGCAAACTCACCATCGCCACCTCGCTGGGGATGTTCCTGTTCGGCGGCCTGCTGCTGAGCCTCAGTGATCGCTATGAAGCGGCCTGGATCGGTTTCTTTTTCCTGTTTTTCATCTCGGCCATCGGTCGCGCGTTTTCCTGCTTTTTCCTGTGGAACATGCATGACCCGCACCACCCTACAGCAGAGAACCGTGGTACGCCGGTGTTTGCCACCCTGGTACGCATCCGCGAGTCCATGGCCGACACAACGTTCCGCAACTACACGTATTTCTTTGCCGGCATGCAGGGAGCGGTGGCGGTGTCAGGTCCCTTCTTCGCGGTATACATGCTGCAGGAGCTGAACTACACCTATCTCGAATACAGCATGAACCTGATGGCTTCCATCGCCACCCAGTTCTTCCTGCTGAAGTACTGGGGCAAGATCAGCGACCGCCATGGCAACCGTCTGGTGATGCTGCTGTGCGCCGCGTTGATGCCCCTGATCCCGCTGCTGTGGCTGTTCTCCGACAACTACTTTTGGCTGCTGGGCGCGCAGATGATCTCGGGGCTGGCCTGGAGCGGCTACAACCTCACCACGGCCAACTACCTCTACGACATCCGTCCGCACCAGACCGACTTTGCCACCTACGCGGCGGTGCAGGCGGGCATTGCCGCCGTGCTGGTGTTCGTGGGCAGCATCTTTGGCGGCTATCTGGCGCATGTGGCGCCCTTCCTCAACGACCTGCTGCCCTGGCCCTTGGGCTCAGCGCTGTTCATCGTGTTCCTCATGAGTTGCGTGCTGCGTCTGGGCGTGCTGCTGTGGTTCGTCCCGCGCGCCGAGGAGCCGCGTATCCGCACGCGACCGCAGTTGCTGCGCATCATCTACCGCATTGCGCGCTACAACTCGATCTCGGGGGTGGTGCTGGACTGGCTCACGGTCACCGAGAAGGAAAAGGGCCCCGACAAGCAGGATTGAGTTACAGCTGATCCCGGATGCACCGGCGTGCGTACAAGTGCTTAATGGAGCCAAGCAAAGTGAACATCTTTCCCCTGCACAAGCTGCGTGGTTCAGCCTACCCACTGCTGAACCTGCTGCTGTTCAAGCTCAGCTGGCTGCTGCTCGTGCTGGGGCAGCAGGCAGGCCTGCCGTGGGCCTTGGCGCTGCAGGGCCTGAGCCTCGCACTGCATCCCGCTTTACGCGCGGCCTTGTTGCCGGCGCTGGCCGTGGCACTTGCCGGCCTTGCCATCGACAAGCTCTGCCAGGTCACTGGCCTCTTCATATTCCCGCAGGACCGCTTTCCCGGCTGGCTGGTCATACTGTGGCTGACCTTTGCCTTCGCACTGCCGCAAGGCCTCGGCTTTTTGCGCAAACTGCGCCTGCCAGTGCTGGCGGGGGTAGGCCTGCTGCTGGGCCCGCTCAGCTATGGCATCGGACAGCGACTGGGGGCCGTGGAGTTTGGCCTTCCCCTGCTGCAGGCAGTGACGATCCTTGGGGCTATCTGGGCGCTGTTCCTGCCGCTGGCCTTGCACGCAGACAGGCTGTATCTGAAGCCTGCTGCCGCAATGCTGGTGCTGCTGCTGCCGGGACTGGCGGCAAGTCCTGACGCGGTAGCCGGGGAGTCGCTCCAGCAGAAAGCCACACACCTTGTCGGCGAGGCCAGTCTGTCGTGGTTCTTCCGGCCCATCTACGATGCCCGCCTCTACGCGCACACCAAAGACTTCCGTTATCCGCCAGACGGCGACTTCACTTTCATGCTGGAGTACAAGCTGGACCTCAAGCAGCAGCAGATCGTGAAGGAAACGCTGCGGCAGTGGGAGCAGCAGCAGGTAGCGGTCCAGCCGGAGTGGGTGCAGCAACTGCAGCGCCTGATCCCGGATGTACGCGCGGGTGATCGTCTGTCGCTGCAGGTCGATGCAGACCAGGGCGCACGTCTGCTGCACAATGACCAGATGCTCGGCCAGATCGACGACACCGCCTTCGTGGAGGCCTTTACCGGCATCTGGCTGGCCGACACCACCACCCGCCCCGACCTGCGCCAACAACTCCTGGGACTGCCCTGATGAAACTGCTTCTGCCCCTGCTCTGCGCCCTGCTGCTGACTGCCTGCGGCTCCGTCAATGTCAGCGACTACAGCGCCACCGAACCGAAACTGGATTTGCGGGAATTCCTGAATGGCGAACTGCGTGCCTACGGCATGCTGCAGGATCGCTCGGGGCGTATGACCCGTCGTTTCACTGCCACGCTGCAGGGCACCTGGACCGGCGAAGAAGGCGTCCTGGCCGAAGTGTTCCACTTCGATGACGGCGAAGTGCAGGAGCGCACCTGGCGCCTGCGCCATGACGGTAACGGCAACTACACCGGCACCGCCGGCGATGTCGTCGGCACTGCAGAGGGCAGCCTCGGCGGAGCGGTATTCAACTGGCAGTATCAGCTCGAAGTACCCTGGCGGGACGACAGCATAATCGTGAGTCTCGATGACTGGCTCTACCTGGTCGATGAACGGCATCTGCTGAACCATACCACCCTGACCAAGTTCGGATTCCGCGTCGGTGAACTCACCCTGGTGATCGAGAAACTCTGACTGACGGCAGTACCGCCTGGCTGCTAACATTGTGCCCTCACTTGCCGCCCCAGGTGCCTACCGTGATCCAGGCCACGCCCACCCAACTCGACGTGTTTGTCGATTTCATTTGCCCCTGGTGCTACCTGGCCCACGGTGTGGTTGAGAAACTGCGCAGCACGCGCGCGGTCGCGGTGCAGTGGTCACCGTTCCCCTTGCACCCCGATACCCCGAACGACGGCATGCTGCTCAGCGAGTTGTTCCGCGGCGCCAATGTAGATGCCATGCACCAGCGCCTTTACGCCATCATGGACGAGCTGGCGTTGCCTTACAGCAAAAGCCGCGATCGTCTCTACAACACGCGCAAGGCACAGGAACTGGCCCTGTGGGCACAGGACCAGCCTGGCGGTGACGCCTTGGTCGGAGAACTGTTCCGCGCCTATTTCGTGGACAACCATAATCTCGCGGAAGACAGCGTGCTGCTGGACGCCGTTGCGAAGGCGGGGCTCGATTCGGAAGCGGCACGTGCCGTCCTGGCCTCACGCAGCCACGCTGCGCAGGTAGACGCTGCCTGGGCGCGTGCCCGCCAGCTTGGTCTCAATGGCGTGCCGGCCTTTGTTGGTGCCGGCTACCAGTTCTCCGGCTATCAACCGCTGGCCGAAATGGAGCGCTTCGTGGATTTCGTGCAGTCCAAAAGCTGACAGGGCCCCTGCGTATCAGACTGATGACACTTTCAATGTGCCAGCAGTATTGCCCAATTGTTGGAAATCGTGGCCCGTGGGATTCTGGAAAAGGCGCAGATTGAACGCCGGAATCGTCGCCAGGATGTGATCAAAGATGTCGGACTGGATGTCCTCATAGGGAACCCAGTCCGTGGTGCGGGTAAAGCAGTAGACTTCGAGCGGGATACCCTCCGCCGCCGGCGCCAGCTGGCGCACCATCAAGGTCAGATCCTGATTCAGCGCATCATTGGCAATCAGGTACATCGTGAGGTAAGCACGCAATGTGCCCAGGTTGGTCAGGCGTCGCCCGTCCAGGGGCAACCGGGCATCGACGTCACTGCTGCGGTTGTACGCATCAATCTCCTGGAGCTTGCGTTCGAAGTACTCCGACAACAGGGGCATTGCACCCAGCCGCTCAATCTCCTCGGCACCGAGAAAATGGACGCTGCCCACGTCGATGTTGAAGGAACGCTTGATGCGCCGCCCCCCGGCCTCGGTGATCCCGCGCCAGTTTTTGAAAGAGTCGGCAATCAGCGCGTAGCTGGGGATTGATGTGATGGTTTTGTCCCAGTTGCGTACCTTTACCGTGGTGAGGTTGATGTCGATCACTTCACCATCGGCGCCGTACTTCGGCATTTCCAGCCAGTCGCCCACCTTCAGCATGTCGTTGGCTGAGAGCTGGATGCCGGCCACGAGACCCAGCAGCGGGTCCTTGAACACCAGCAGCATCACGGCAGTCATGGCACCGAGGCCACTGAACAGGATGACCGGCGACTTGCCGATCAGCAGCGAAATGCCGAGGATCAACGCGACGACTGCGGCAAACAGCTTGAGGCCCTGCAGGATGCCACGCAGCGGCACCTCCTGCCCCGCCTTCGTCGGCGCCAGCACGATTTCAAGGGTGTTCAAGGCAGCGTAGAGACTCAGCAGTCCGTAGACCAGCATCCACTCCAGGGCGAACACCAGCAGCACCGGCTGGATGAGGCCATCGGCATCAAACCAGATGCGCGCCTGCGTAAACAGCAAGGCGCCCTGGAAGGTCAACGACAGACGCTTGAACAGCTTCTGCCTTACCAGTGCCTCTTGCCACAGATGGGTTGTGCCGTCGCCATGTCGCTTCATCGCGCGCAACACCACGCGATGCAGTACGAAATGCACCAGCAGCGCGGTGGCGAGGATCAACGCAAGGCTCAGCAGCACATAGGCCAGCTCGTTGTCCTGCAGCCCAACCAGCGCCAGCCACTGCTCCATGCGTTCCCTCACGGTGCGGCCCCTACCACGACGGCACTCATCATGTCGGCCGTCCAGGTGCTGTCGCGCGGAAACGCCAGGCCGCTGCGCAGGTCGGTGTAGCTGCCGGCCGACAAGTTGCCGGCCTGGACGCTGCGGCGCTGGATTCCTCCGCCGATCACGGCAGCAACTTCAACCTGGACAGCGCTCAAGGGCACGGGACTGCGGTTGCTTATACGCACGAGAATGCGACCATTTGGGTCGGCAAAAGTCTCGGCCTGTACATAGGCCGCCGGGTTGTCTGCCAGATCGAGCTGGATGAACGCTGCCGTTGCTTCCTGGCCAACGAAGCCCTGAGCCTGGGCCGCGCTCTGGAAATACTGCTTGGCACTGCGTCGATCACCACTGGCCAGGGACAGTTTGCCCAGCTCGTTGGCGGCGATGGCAGTAGGCAGCAGGCCCGAACTGCGCTCAAGGTCACTCCTGGCGTCGTCGCGCTGGTTCAGGCGGGCGTGCGCTACGCCGCGGCCGAGGTAGTAGTCGAAGTAATTGTCGTCAATCGCGATGGCCTCGTCGTACTTGTCGAGCGCAGCACGGTAACGGCGCTGGTAGACCATGATGTCACCCTGCAGGCCATGGAAGCGGGGCTCGCCGGGCTGTTGCTCAAGGGCAGCCTCGAGTTTGTCCCAGGCCAGTTCGAGATCGTCGTCGGCAATGGCGCGTTCGGCCTCGTCCATCAGGTCGTAAGCCGGCTTGCTGCGCTGGAGCCCGGCGATCGCCTGCTGGTAGCGCTGCGCACCGAGTTCCAGGTCGCGCCCGGCGAAGGTGGGCTGCAATTCATTCACCAGTTGCTGGTTGTTCTGCACGCGCTCCTGCGACGGTGGATGGCTCGCAAACAGACCCTCCAGCCAGCCACTCTGGCGGCCCTCGGACAGGCGCACGAAGGTCTGCTGCAAGCTTACCGCCGCACGCGGGTCGTAACCGGCACGCAGCATGTACTGGATACCGTAATAATCAGACTCACGTTCGGCCTCGCGGCCATAGCGCGTCGTGATGAGCTGGGCTCCGAGCTGGGAGGCGCCGATGATGTAGTCGGCATAATCGTTGCGGCTGGCGGCAATGGCACCAATCAGCATGGCACCTTGCAACAGGGTGCCACGCGTCATGGCCTGGGCACCGTGCGCTGCAGCTGCATGCACCACTTCATGGCCCAGCACCGCAGCCAGCTCCGCCTCATTCTGCAGCTCCAGCAAAAGACCGCGGTTCACCGCGATCTTGCCGCCCGGCAGGGCCCAGGCGTTGGGCACGCCGTTGTTCAGCACCACGAACTCGTAGTCCAGTTCCAGATCACTGACGGCGGCGACGCGCTGACCCACTTCGTTGACATAGGCAGACAGTGCCGGATCCACCTCGTAGCTGCCGCCCTGGCTCTGCTGCGATGGACCGTATTGTTCGCGCCCGATCGCCTGCTGTTGTGACAGCGACACCATATTCAATTCATTGCGGCCGGTCACCGGGTTGACGCTGCACGCAACCACAAGGCAGAGTGCGGCAAGTCCGTAGATGAGACGTAACATCTTGGCATCCTTGATACAGGCAGTAAGGCTACATGATGACATACAAACCCCGCTCCCGTTCCCTGACACTGCCTGCCGGATTACTGGCAGCACTGGCCCTTGCCGGTACTTCGCTGGCCTGCGCGCAGACCGAACCAACCTTGTACAACCGTGACGGTCTTGTCGCGGGCCTGCCCGCCGTGGACCTCGCCTTCATGCAGAGCCGGCTGGAAGCGCTGGATCTTTCCGACTGCCGCAACCAGCCGATGAGCGACCCGCCGCGCGTGGACTATCGCTACCTGGACAGCACTGTGGATGGGCAGCGCCTGCGCCTGTTCGTGCAACCGGATGTGATGCTGAGCGGCGTGGTGGTAATCGTGCAGGAAACAGCCAAGGGGCTTGTCGAATATACCCACTGTGACACGGTACCGCTGGTGCCGGTACTTGCCATCATGGCCACCAGCGAAATCGCCGGCGAGTCACGGAGCAACCGCACGCAGCAGGCGGTGCTGGCCGACAACTCCTTCCTCACCAGTCACGAACCCAGCCACCTCATGCTGCGCAATGACGACCTCGACAGCAGTGTCAACTACATGGATTTCAAGCTGTCTGCAAAGCATCCGGTACTGCCCAATGCGGCACCGCTGAATGCCTGGCACAACACCGTGACCACTGCGCTGGAAGGTTTCCTGCCGGGCGACAACGAGTTTTTCATGCAGCTGTACCTGTCCTTCTCAGGGCGCTTCTCACAGTACGTCGGTGAACGCGAATCGTCGCCCGTGGTGGCGCGCAGTTTCAATCCCACGCTGTTCTTCCGCTTCTGGACCTCCAACACCAACTTCCTCGACTTCGAATACGCGCATGAATCCAACGGCCAGCGCATCAATTCCCTGGAAGAATTGCAGCGCGAGCAGCTCGACTACATTATCGCCGGCGAATCTCCCGACTATGCGCGCGAAGGCCTCAGTCGCGGCTGGGACTACACTGCCCTGCGCTGGCGCCGCACCTGGAGTGACAAATGGGTAACGCGCGTGGAACTGCGCCATTACCTGGACAAGGGCTTGTTGCACGGAGTGCCCGAGGAATACTACCCCTGGGAGGATGGTGGAACGCAGGCAGGGCCGCGCCGGCAGTACGACGGCGTCAGCCTGGGCTTCCAGTACGAATTCAATCGCAGCCGCTGTTTCCTGGGCACCCTGCCCGTCTGCTTCCAGCGTGTGGCACTGACCCAGGAAACCGGCTACTCGGCTCTGTTCGAAAACAATACCACCACGCTGGAGCTGACCTCAGACCTGTTCGGACTGCCCGTGCAGCTGTGGGCGAAGACCGGCTACAACAGCAACCTGGTCGATTACTACCGGCACACTACCAGCTGGGGGCTCGGGATCGAGCTGCTGAGCCGCTGAGGCCGGCAGCAGCCCGCAGCACCCTACTTCAGCTGCTCCGGAATGCAGCCGAAAGGCTTGATCTCCATGGCAGAAGCCGCATAGTCCGCTTCGCTCAGCGGGAATGCCTGCGTAAAGAACGCGGGATCGCTGTGCTCGATGGCGACGTGGATGCTGTTGCCGTCGGCATCAAAACGGATGCGTTCCACCGTAGTGAGCTGGTTGGAATGCAACAACCCGCGCATCGGCTGGCCCTGCACTTCAACGAACTGGTTCAGCACGCCAGGCGCGTAGCGATCGGTTTCCACTACCAGCGTGTCGCCCTCCCAGTGCCCGCGCGAGTAACCTAGTATCGCTTCCGGCGCATCTGCCGGCGTAGCCGGCTCATCCATGTGCACGAGCCGCTGCACATCCATCCACTCGTGTTCGATAAGGATGTCCTCGCCCTGCTCACGGATCGCCATTGGCGTACCCGGGGCAAACCAGGCGCGCCGGATGGCCATGGGCTCGCAGCGATAGGTGGGATCCATGGTGAAGGGGTCGTACTGCGCCACGGCAGCACGACCGGCCTCGCTGAGGTGATCCATCATTGCCTGCGGCCCGCTGGTGGGACGATTGGCGGGCTGCAACAGCCACACCCCGAAGATGGAGTCACGCTGCGGCAACGGTGCCACCTGCGCCTGCTCCGACGCGCGCGGACCGTTGACGCTGACGACACGTCCGTCCGGAAAATGTACGGTCTCAAAAAAACATTCGTGCTCGGCACGGCGATGCTGCGATCCGGTCAGGCGCAATTCAGCGCCAGGCGCCAGCAGATCAGCACCCAGGCCATTACGCGTCAACTGGGTCACACCATGGCTTTCGCAGCGCCATTCCGCCACGCGTCCATCGACATCGGTGACGCGCAGATGCACGTACGCGTGTGGATTGCGCTGCTCGAACTGCGTCACCACACCGGTGAGATCGACCGGCCTGGTGGCATCGAAGTGCGGAGCGAAACTGTGGTGCGCCATTACCGTACCGGTAGCCAGCCCAAGCAGCACACCGCTGGCAAGTGGAAGTCGTTTCATGCTGTATCCCCTCTCGTGTAAAGACTTTCTGAATGAAGTCTCTTTATGGAATCGCTTAAAAAAAAGGGCGATCAGTGATCGCCCCTTGATTCTTCATGCAACGCGCAGCGCTGTCTTACTCCGGACGGGCGTTCGCGTAGCGACCGACGTAGGCGGCCTTGGCAACTACCTTGCCCTGCAGCGCGGCTTCGAGATCCGCGCGGCTGGCGCCGGCAGGCAGGTCGAGGTTGGCGTTGAGCGCATAGAACTCGAACACATAGTGGTGGAAGCGATCCTTGAACGGCGCACCGGAACCCATGTAGCTGGCCTGGCCGGTGATGTTGTTGCCGACCACACTGCCCTCGGGCAGGCTGCCTTCAGCGATGTTCGGGGACGGAATGTTCCAGGCAAGCCAATGGGTCACGTCGCCGGTACCACCGCCGATGGCCACTTCGATGTCGTGGAAAATGATGGCGTAGCCCACGGTACCTTCGGGCGCGCCGGTAATGGTGAAGTCGGGCTGTACGTTGTCACCGTGCGAAGTAAAGCGGATGGGGATGATGCCGCCAGCTTCGAAGGCGTTGCTTTTCACCTGCATGTTGGGCAACTGGAAACCCTGGGCCTGGGCCTGGCCCACGCTGAACACGAACGCCAGCAGGGCGAGCGTGGTGCCGACTAATTTCTTCATCTTGTACTCCTGGATTGTTGGACCGGTTGTATTCGTGTGGATGTGGATACCATGTCATTCTTTTTGTTGCGGGCCGGGCGATGGTACCCACACCACCCGACCGCCGCAAGTTAGGGGACGCGGAGAGCCACGAGTTCGCCCGGGTGCCCGGTTTCACCAACAGGCACCACGATGTATTGCTTGCCATCAATGGCGTAAGTCATCGGCAGGCCGGTCTGTTTCGCTGGCAGTTCCACTTCAGCCAGTATCTCGCCGGTAGCCTTGTCATGCGCGCGGAACATGCGACCACCACCGGTCTGGCCGCCATAGATACCGGCGCCCTCACCGGCGAACAGCAGACTCTTTGTCACCAGCAAACCACCGCGGTCACCGTGACCGGTGCGCTCGGGGACATCGACGTCCCGCAGGCGCGCATGGTCGCGGATGGCAGCCGGTGTCTCGCCGTTCGCCATCATCCACACGTGCTCGCCGCTGTCCATGTCGATGGCAGTGATGCGACCGTAGGGCGGCTTGATCAGTGGCAGGCCCGCAGGCCCGTCCATCACGAAGCTGCCACCCGCCATGGCATAGTCGAACTCACTGCCCTCCGGATTCTTGACGAGGCCAATGCGCATGGGATGCGAGGTGGATGGTATGTAGAGGATGTTGGTCTCGGGATCGAACGCCGCGCCCTGCCAGTTGGCACCACCGCCGAAACCCGGCATGAAGATGGTGCCGGCGTTACTGTCATCCACCAGCGTCGGCGGCGTGTAGATCGAACCCCAGGTGTAGCCCTCGAGTATCTCCAGTGCTTCGGCTTTCAATTCAGGCGTGAAATCGATGAGATCGTCTTCAGTGAGGCCCTGGCGTTCGAACGGAGCCGGCTTTACGGGGAACGGCTGCGTCGGCGACAGTTGTTCGCCGGGCACGCCGTTCTGCGGCACCGGACGCTCCTCGATCGGCCACACGGGTTCGCCGGTATGACGATTGAAGGTGAACACCATGCCCTGCTTGGTCACCTGCATTGCCGCCGGAATCTGCTTGCCGTCCACCACGAGGTCGGCCAGCACCGGGCCGGTCGGTGGATCGTAATCCCAGACATCGTGGTGCACGAGCTGGAAGTGCCACACGCGCTCACCGGTCTTCGCATCGAGTGCAACCAACGTCTGGGCAAACAGGTTGTCGCCAGGGCGATGGCCGCCGTACATGTCGCCGGTGGCCGCTTCCACCGGGATGTAGACGATGCCGCGCTCGAGATCGGCCGACATCGTGGACCAGGAGCCGGCGTTGCCGGTAAAGGCATTGCTGCCGTCGCGCCAGGTTTCGCTGCCGAATTCACTGCCCTGCGGAATGGTGTGGAACTTCCACAGCAGCGCACCACTGTGTACATCGTAGCCGCGGATGTTGCCCGCGGCGGATTGCTTCGACGGCGGCGCGCCGCCCGAGGGGAAGGTCGCACCGACGACGATGACGTCGCCCACGATCATGGCAGGCGAGGTGCTGCCGACCGGAATGGTTTCGGGATCCACTTCGAAGCGGTCTTCGAGGTTCTGGCGCAGATCGACCAGACCGTTCTCTCCAAAGGCCGGATCAGGTGCATGGGTGGCGGGATCGATGGCCATCATCTGATAGCCCGGCGTGATGAGGATCAGTCGCGTCTTGTCACCGTCGCGAAACACCGAAATGCCACGCCCGGAATTGACGCGCGGGCCACGGCGGCTGCCTTCGTCGAGTCGATGCATCCACAGCGTTTCGCCAGTGACAGGATCGATGGCGACGAGATCGCGACGACGACCGGCCGTGGCGTACAGCACGCCGTCCACCATCAGCGGCGTGACTTCGAAATTGAACTCGGGTTGTGGACCGTGGTTGGCGCTGAACCAGCGCCAGGCGACTTCAAGCCCGCCCACGTTGTCCGGGTTGATCTGCTCCAGCGGCGCGTAATGCGTGGACGCTGCATCGCCGCGATAGCTCAGCCATTCTGCAGTGACTTCACGCTGCGACAGTGCGGCGCCATTGATGAGCGAGGCTACACGCACCGGCTGCGTGCTCTGCGCCATCTGTACGGCAACGAGTTCGCCGGCCGTTGCCGGCAACGGCGTGGCACCTGCCGGCAGGCCGTTCTGCTGCAGGATGAAGGCGACCAGTTCGGCGTACTGCTGCGGACTGAAACCACCGGGATTGTTCACCGGCATGGTGCTGGCGTTGATCTGGAAGAAGGCTCCGAGCGACTGCCCGGCCCACTTGCCCCAGAAGCCGGTGCCGGTGAGCGCGGGCACGGCTTCACCGCCGCCCAGCGTGGCACCGTGGCATTCAATGCAGGAGCGCACATACAGGGCAGCACCATTGGCGGCCTGCTGCTCAGTGTAGATACCGTCGCGCGTGGTTTGCTGCGCCAGCGCAGGCAGTGCTGCCAGCGAAAACAGGACACCTGCCGCCAGCCGTGAAAGTTGCATGGAATTCCCCTTGGTGTTGTTGTGCTTTTTGGGGAAGGATAGTGGCGAGGCTGTCCTTATTAGTCAATGTGCGGGCTGGTATATGACCTTGCTGGAATCCCGATGAATCTCAGGCAACTGGGCTTCCGGAAGAAACCACAGGAGTCCTGCGCCTCCGCAACATCGGCACCACAAGGCGGCGATACGACAGCGCCAGCCCCGTCCACACGAGGAACAGCGAGGCCAACGAGACCAGCCCCGCGATGGTTTGTCCCCAGAATCCCAGCACTTCCCCCGTGTGCAGGTAGCGCGCAATTCCGCGCAGACGCTGCGCCAGTGGCTGATCGCCGAAATTGCGCACGGCAACTATCTCGCCACTTGCGCGATCCAGGGTCAGGGTGTGGCGGAACTGCGCCTGCGCACCATTGCCGGAGTCGATCTCCACCTGCAGGGTGGTGCTGGCCGCCGTCGGAATACTCACCGTCAGACGTTCCCACTCGACTGGTTCATGCGCCAGGGCCTTTTCCACCAGCACCGCAAGGCTGAGGTAATTGGCATCGTCGCTGGCAACGGCATCAGTCGCAACGGCGCCACCACTACCCGGACCACCACCCGGCGGAGCAGCCGGCGCCGCCGGCAAATCCGCGCCGAAGACAAGGTACATGAAGTTTGCTGCCCACGGATAGGAAATGACTGCACCCGTGTACACCACTGCCAGCAGCGGCAGCGCCGCCCAGATGCCGAAGATGTGGTGCCAGTGGAAATCGCGGGCCTTGCTGCTGGGATACTCCTTGTTGAACAGCAAGCGCAGCTTGAACTGCGACCACTTCCAGAACTGTGGCAGCCACAAGTACATGCCGCTGAGCACCAGAAACAGGAAGGCGACATTGCCGACGCCAGTGACCTGCCGCGCAAAGGCGCGATTCTCCCCTTCCACGTTGAACCAGCGGTGGAAGCCGGTGTTCCAGGCAAAGAAGGCATTCAGGGCCGGGGAACCCGTTTGCATCGGTTCACCCGTGTAAGGATTGAGGTTGGCACCAGCCTGACGCCCGGCGCGAAAACTCACGGGAGCTCCCTCTGCGTTGGTCAGTACCACGCTGGCAGCCACGAATTGGGGATCCAGCACTTGCTGCCGCCCGATCAGCTCTTCCAGTGGCAAGAGCTGCTGGCCGGGCGCAGGCTCGGCGTAATGGCCTTCGGCAACCCAGGCCTTGATCTGGCGTTCATAGGTGAGCATGACGCCGGTGAAGGACATGGTGAAAACAACAAAGCCGCAGAGAACTCCGCAGGCCAGGTGGGTCCAGAAAATAGTGCTGCGCAACATGGCTGACTCAGGGGACTGAAAGCTCAGCGATGCTAACGCTAATGCGAATCCTTATCAATAGCGATCAGGCCAGATGCCGGATCCTGCCTTGTCCAGACCCGCCGCTCAGGCGTACAAGTCGTAGTCGTCGGCATCCGTGATGGTGACGGTAACGATGTCGCCCACTTCCAGCCCTTCCGGATCAGAGACATACACGAGACCATCGATCTCCGGAGCGTCTGCCTTGCTGCGACCAATGGCACGATCACCATCAATGGCGTCGATAAGCACATCCATCTCCCGACCGATCTTCTGTTGCAGGCGTTCGGCACTGATGTCCTGCTGCAGGGCCATGAAGCGCTCCCAGCGTTCCTGCTTGACCTCTTCCGCAACGTGATCGGGCAGCGCGTTGGCCTGCGCGCCGTCCACGGCGGAATACTTGAAACAGCCCACACGGTCGAGTTGCGCTTCTTCGAGGAAGTCCAGCAGCTCTTCGAAATCCTGGTCGGTTTCACCCGGGAAGCCCACGATGAAGGTACTGCGCAGCGTAATGTCGGGACAGATGCTGCGCCACGCGTGGATGCGCTCCAGTGTGTTTTCCGCGGCCGCCGGACGCTTCATCGCCTTGAGGATGCGCGGGCTGCCATGCTGGAAGGGAATGTCGAGGTACGGCAGGATCTTGCCGTCGGCCATCAGCGGAATGACCTTGTCGACGTGCGGATAGGGATAAACGTAATGCAGGCGCACCCACACGCCGAGTTCGGCCAGCGCTTCGCACAGGCCCTGCATGCTGCCCTTCACCGGACGCCCCTGCCAGAAGCCGGTCTGGTACTTGAGGTCCACACCATACGCGCTGGTGTCCTGCGAGATCACCAGCAGTTCACGCACACCGGCGTTCACCAGGCGCTCGGCTTCGTCCATCACTTCAGCGACCGGACGGCTTACGAGATCGCCGCGCAACGACGGAATGATGCAGAAGCTGCAGCGGTGGTTGCAGCCTTCGGAAATTTTCAGGTACGAGTAATGGCGTGGCGTGAGCTTGATGCCCTGCGGTGGCACGAGGTCGATGAAGGGATCGTGCGAGGTCAGAATGGGTTTGGGTATTACGTTGTGTACGGCACCGACGACCTGCTCGTAGGCCTGCGGGCCGGTGACGCTGAGTACCTTGGGATGTACCTTGAGGATGTCTTCGGCGTTCTTGCCCATGCATCCCGTGACGATGACCTTGCCGTTCTCGCGGATCGCCTCGCCGATGGCATCGAGTGATTCCTGCTTGGCGCTGTCGATGAAGCCACAGGTATTGACTACCACCACGTCGGCGTTCTCGTAGCTGGGCACGATGTCGTAGCCCTCCAGGCGCAGCTGCGTGAGGATGCGCTCGGAATCCACCAGCGCCTTGGGGCAGCCGAGGGAGACGAAGCCGACTTTTTTGCTGGCAGGGGTGCTGGTGGCTTTGGTCATGGGCAGAAACGCTCGCTTGGGGGCGGGCATGGTAGCAAATACGGCAGCATATGGTCAGGAGCGGGATCCATTGTTTGTCGGGTTCAGAGCGAGGCACGCACGAGCTGCAGCGGTACGGGACTCGCCGTGAACCCATCCATGGGGGCTCCTCGGCGGCATCCCTGCCACCAAGGGTCCCGTACCGCCGCAGCCCATGCCTGCCTGCAATATCCGCTGAGCCATCAGGAATACCACAGTTGACATATGCGTCCGCTCATATATATGATTTTTCGCATATGAAAAAATCTGCTGCGGAGCTCGACCCTGTTACCTTCTTCAAGTGCCTGTCAGACGACACGCGCCTCAAGTCGCTGCTGCTGTTGCAGCTGAAGAAAGAACTCTGCGTCTGCGACCTCATGGAGGCCCTGCAGCAAAGCCAGCCCAAGGTGTCGCGCCATCTGGCTGACCTGCGCGCCAGCGGTCTTGTGCTGGATGAGCGCCAGGGCAAGTGGGTGTATTACCGCATCAACAAGGAACTGCCGGCCTGGGCGCTGAAGGTGCTTGCCCTAGCCGCAAAGGAACACCACGAAAACTATCTGACCGAGTGCCTGCAGCGGCTGGAGCAACCCGCAAGCGCCTGCTGCTGACCCAACCAATTCTTTCGATAGACAAGGCAACAACATGAAGATTCTCTATATCTGCACGCACAACCGTTGCCGCAGCATTCTCTGCGAAGCCATCACGAATCATCTGGCCGGTGTCGGCATGGTGGCGGCCAGTGCCGGCAGTTCACCGGTAGGCCAGGTGCATCCATTGACCCTGCAGTACCTGCGTGAGATCAACGTGCCTACCGTGGGTCTGTACAGCAAGTCCTGGGACGAGCTGGAAGAATATGCGCCGGATCTTGTCATCACGGTGTGTGATTCCGCCGCCAGTGAAAGTTGCCCTGTGTGGTTCGGCTCGGCAGTGAAGTTGCACTGGGGGCTGGCCGATCCGTCCAGGGTAGATGGCAGCGAGGAAGAGAAAGCAGCGGCGTTTCGTGCCTGCATCGCCCGGATCCGTGAACGCGCCCAAGCCCTGCTGGCACTGGCCCAGCAACATCCGGGCGACATGGCCGCCGTCAAAGCGGGCCTGCTGGCGCTGGGAGCACAAGCATGACCCTGACCGACCTGTCCCTTCCGAACATTGATCGCGAGCTGTGCAAAGTACCGGACAGCAGCCACTTCACGCGCGCGCCCTCCACGCACCAGCCGCGCATCCTGCTGCTGTACGGCTCCCTGCGCGAACGTTCCTACAGCCGTCTGGTGGTGGAGGAATGCGTGCGCCTGCTGCTCAGCATGGGCGCGGAAACGCGCGTATTCGATCCGCGTGATCTGCCGCTGCCCGACAGCTGCGATGCCTCGCATCCGAAAGTACAGGAACTGCGTGACCTCGTGGCCTGGTCCGAAGGGCAAGTGTGGTGCTCGCCGGAGCGGCATGGCGCGATGACCGGCATCATGAAGGCGCAGATCGATTGGGTACCCCTGTCCATTGGCGCCGTGCGTCCATCACAGGGCAAGACGCTGGCCGTGATGCAGGTGTGCGGGGGCTCGCAGAGCTTCAACGCCGTGAACCAGCTGCGCGTACTGGGACGCTGGATGCGCATGCTGACGATCCCCAACCAGAGTTCCGTTGCCAAGGCGCATCTGGAGTTTGACGAGGCCGGCCGCATGAAGCCCTCCCCGTACTACGAGCGCATCGTCGATGTGCTGGAGGAACTCGTGAAGTTCACCTTGCTGACGCGCGACCACGCCGACTACCTGGTCGACCGCTATTCGGAGCGCGTTGAAAGCGCAGAAGCCCTCAGCAAGCGCGTCAACCAGCGCAGTCTTTGATTACACAGGAGCAGTAATGGGCATCTTCGAACGTTATCTTTCCGTATGGGTGGCGCTGTGCATCGGCGCCGGTGTGCTGCTGGGCAGCGTATTTCCCGGCCTTTTCAGTGCTGTAGCGGCACTGGAGTATGCGAACGTAAACCTGGTGGTAGCAGTACTGATCTGGATCATGATCTATCCCATGATGATCCAGATCGACTTCAGCGCCGTGCGCGATGTGGGCAGGAAACCGCGCGGGCTGGTGCTGACGCTCGTCATCAACTGGTTGGTGAAGCCCTTCACGATGGCAGCTCTGGGCTGGCTGTTTTTCCGCGTGCTGTTTGTCGATCTGGTGGACCCGGCCACTGCCACCGAATACATCGCCGGCATGATCCTGCTGGGCGTGGCGCCCTGCACCGCGATGGTGTTCGTGTGGAGCCAGCTCACCAGGGGCGATCCCAACTACACGCTGGTGCAGGTGTCCATCAATGACATCGTGATGGTGTTCCTGTTTGCTCCGCTCACGGCTTTCCTGTTGGGTGTCAGCGAGATCCAGGTGCCCTGGCCTACCTTGTTGCTGTCGGTGGTGCTGTATGTGGTGCTGCCGCTGGTGGCAGGCGTGCTCACGCGGCGCAAGCTGGATCGTGACAACGACCATGCACGCCTCAATGGTTTTGTAGCCGCCTTGAAGCCGTGGTCTGTGGTGGGCCTGCTTGCTACCGTGGTGCTGCTGTTCGGCTTCCAGGCCAACACCATTCTTGCCTCGCCACTGGCCATCGTGCTGATCGCGGTCCCCTTGCTGGTGCAGAGCTACGGCATTTTTGCTGTCACCTACGTGATGGCGAAGCAGATGCATCTGAAGCACGACGTTGCCGCACCGGCCGCCCTCATCGGTACGTCAAACTTCTTCGAGCTGGCGGTGGCCGTGGCGATCTCGCTGTTCGGCCTGAATTCCGGTGCAGCGCTGGCCACCGTGGTGGGCGTACTGGTGGAAGTGCCGGTGATGCTGTCACTCGTCGCT
>JBIIWP010000133.1:0-6734 GCA_044338855.1 Pseudohongiellaceae bacterium
AGGGTGTCTGAGATCATGACGACAGCAGCCTCCTTGCTTTGGCAACATTTCATCCGTGTTTTTTGCACAATCACAATAACTGTGTAGCTGCTCCCCACTTTGTGTGACACCAGCCCCTGATGCCGTACCGTACGGTCTTTTACTTCCGCCGGCATTATGTGCAAAGATCTCGCCCGCCATCTGGCTCATGAAAATTGAGGCGGGTGTCACATCCATGGCATCAACATCAGAGAGGGACATTATGTTCAATAACAATAAAAGAAAACATGGCCTGCTGGCATCGTCAGTAGCTGCCGCACTGGCCGGTCTCCTGTCAGGGCAGACCACAGCCCAGGAAGGACCCGAACTGGAGGAAGTCACCATCACGGGCTCGCGCATCGTGCGCCGTGATTACGAAGCCAACAGTCCTATCCAGACCATCGACTCCGAAAGCTTCGAGGAAACCAGTGCTTTCGCGGTCGAGTACACCCTGAACCAGATGCCGCAGTTCGTGCCGGCTGCCACCCAGTTCACCAACATCGCCGATGGCGAGCTCATCAATACTGGCGCCACCCTCACGGCGGGCGCTGCGACACTCAGTCTGCGTGGCCTCGCTCCCAACCGCAACCTCGTACTCATCGACGGTCGTCGCGCCACACCAGTGAATGCCACCATGGCCGTCGACATGAACTCGATCCCTGCAGCAGCGATCCAGCGTGTGGAAGTCATCACGGGCGGCGCATCGTCCGTGTATGGTGCCGATGCCGTGGCAGGTGTCGTGAACTTCATTCTCAAGAAGGATTTTGAAGGGGCAACCATCAGTGGCCGCTATGGCGCGATGCAGAATGGAGAAGCACCGGAATCCCAGTTGTCGGCCCTGTTCGGCGCCAACTTCGCTGACGGTCGCGGCAACGTGATGATGGGCTTCGAGTACGCCAAGCGTAACGCGGTCAACCGTGAAGAGACCGATTTCTACCTGGAAGGTCTGCTGGATCCAACTGTACCGGGTACCCAGTCATTCACATCGGCTGACAATTATCAGATCGCGGCCAACAACCGTCCCAGCGGTGCAGCTATCGACGCCATCTTCAGCCAGGCACCGGCCAATACCGTGCTGCGTTCGGCCACCGGCGTCATCGGTGGCAACGTGCGCTGGAACGAGGATGCCGGCCAGTTCAACCTGTTCACCGGCGCTGCCGGCTTCGGCAACTGCTCTCCCGTCGGTGCCGGTTGTACGGCTGGCCGCTACCGTTACAGTGGACCACTCGAACTCGACGGTTTCCCGTATCGCAAGATCGATGCCCAGGGTGAAATAGAAGAGAACATCATCGGTCACAAAGCCAACGTGCCCCTGGAGCGCCACTCCATGTTCGCCCGCGCCAACTACGAGGTCGCCGACGGACTCAATGTCTTCGTCCAGACGACCAACGTCCAGGCCCGCGTGCGCCAATTGTGGCAGTGGTCCCCGGCTGTTGGTGGGTGGCACGCTCCGATTCCGCATGGCAACGGTGTGTATGCTCCCTCGCTGGAAGCGGATGGCGTCACCACGCGTACATCCTACCTGCCGGGCGGTGCCTTCGGTCTGAGCTGCGCTGCCACCGGCGGTTGTAGCAAGTCGCAAGCCTTCCCCACGCCTCCCGAATTGAACAGTCTGCTGAATTCACGAGTGGATCCCGAAGCCACCTGGCAGATGAACCACTTCTTCGACTACGCCCTGTATGACAAGGGTGCCCCGCGCCTGATCGATACCGAAACCGATACCTGGCAGCTGCAGCTCGGTATCGAAGGTGAACTGCCGGCCATCGATGGCAGCTGGGACATCGTCGGCGCCTCCGGCAAGTCCACCACCATTCTGAACCTGCAGGGCTACGCCGCCCTCGAGCGCTACCGCGCCGTCGTCACCGCGCCCAACTACGGCAAGGGCTTCAACCGTCAGGGCAACCCCATCGGCAACGGCTTCTCCGGTGGTATTGCCCAGTGCACCACCGGCTTGCCGATCTTCCGTCCGCACGACCAGGTCAGCGACGACTGTCTGCGGGCCTTCATGGTGGACCTGCAGAACAACGCGCAGATGCGCCAGGACTACGTGGAAGCCAACATCCAGGGCCACCTGATCGACCTGCCTGCGGGTGAAGCGCGCTTTGCCGGCGGTTACCAATGGCGTCGCAACAACTACTTCTACAAGTTCGATACGCTGACCACGCAGAACTCTTTCCTCGACCTTAGCCTGGGAACTTTCCCCGCTGACAACACCCAAGGCGGCATGTCCGTGGAAGAAGTCTATGGTGAAGTGCTGCTGCCCGTGATTGCCGGTGTGACCGGCATCCAGCACCTCAATCTCGAGCTTGGTTATCGTTATTCCGACTATGAACTGCAGGGCGGCATCGATACCTACAAGGCCCTGGTCGACTGGGGTATCACCGACGGCCTGCGCTTCCGCGGCGGCTACCAGCTGGCGACACGCGCACCCAACATCGCCGAGATGTTCCAGGCGCGCAGCCAGACCTGGGGCGTCAACGTGGGCGATCCCTGCGGCCTGAACTCGGTGCTCGCCATCGGCGCCAATCCGGCGGCCAATCCCGATGCAGCGCGCACGCGCGCCCTCTGCAGCACGCTGATGGGTCTGGAAGGCCAGGAGAACTTCTATGATCCGGGCAACGTGCAGCCCAGCGGTTCTTCTGCCACCTGGTTCGTCAATGCCATCGGCAACCCGGCGGTGAACCCGGAGGAAGCCACCACCCTGACCGCAGGCATCGTGTACCAGCCGCAGACTGGCAACGCTCTGCTGGACGGCTTCTCCTCCACCATCGACTGGTACTCCATCGAGATCAAGGACATGATCGCGGTGGAAGGTGGCATCTCGGTGTATCTCGAGTGCCTCGGCAAGGGCACCAACCCCACGGCCAGCCCGACCCATCCGGCCTGCGCCCGTATCACGCGCAACCCCACCTCGGGCGGCATGCAGGCGGTGGACGTGTCGTACAACAACACGGGTTTCACCGAGATCAACGGCATCGACCTGGGCTTCAACTGGAACGGCGACATGGGCACGATTGGCCTTGACTCCCTGCCCGGTACGCTGAGCCTCACCTCCATGTTCAACGTCACTACCAAGTTCGAGACCCAGGCTTCTGTCGCCTCGCCGGTATATGACTGGAAAGGTTCCCTGGGCCCCGGCCCGGAAACCTCGCTGAACCAGGGTACCTTCGACTGGCGCTTCTTCGGCAGCCTCGGCTACAACCTGGACAACTGGAACTTCAGTCTGCGCTGGCGCCATCTGCCGGAAGCGAAGGCGGCACAGGCCGTTATCGCCGGTGCCAACGGCAGCCCGTTCCAGGGAGCAGAAGAGTCGTATGACATCTTTGACTTCTCGGCCAGCTGGGCGCTCAACGATACCTACCTGTTCCGTGCCGGCATCGACAATCTGTTCGATACCGATGCGGTCATCACGGGTCGTCAGGACAGCTTCGGCGGCAACCGTCCCACTTCCGGCGCAGGTACCACCCTGCCAGGCTTCTACGACCCGCTGGGTCGTCGCCTGTACGTCGGTTTGACGGCGAACTTCTGAGGCAACCAACACGGAGACAGGGACGTCTCCGTTTTCTGCTGTGCCCCTCCAGCGCTCATTCGATCCTTGTTACCTGAATGAAGCCGCTTTGCTCACCATCCGCTCTGGCCATGCGCCAGGAACCCCCAAGTGGTGAGGGATAAATCCGCACTGCATTGCCCACGCGCAAACGCAGGCGTTGACTGTTGGCCTGGTACCACACCTGGCCACTGGCCAGTGTGATCAGCCAACGACCTGGCTCGCGTTCGCGCAGCGAGGCGATTACATCCCGCAGCTCCTGTTCGCCTTCCGGATTGACCAGCACGCGCGCGTCCTCTGCGGGCGTATTGCGACCGAATTCCGCCACGCCCGGCTCTTCTGGTGCTGCTGCCGGTACCGCTGTGGGTGCCACATCGGGCGCAGGCGCGGGGCTGCGTGTGACTGCCGCAGCAGGCTGCGGCACCGGTGCCGGCAAGCTCTCGCTCACAGCAGCGGATTCAGGCTGTCGCGCCGCCCTGCCGAGGGAGTCATAACAGTCGAGGCGTTCTAGTGCGCTGGCGAGCCCCACGCACGGCGCAATATCGACCAGAACCGGCTGCGCCAGCCCTGCCTGTGCGCCCAATGCCAGGCCCAGCACCAGGCAAGCTGAACTTGTATTTTTCGTGAACTGCATGGCATCCCCTCTGATGCATGAACCAAAGCCATTCTAGCGGTATGCGGGCGCTGCGTGGGACACAAAATATTGGTCTGGGGCAGCTGATTGCTTTAGCATTCCGGCATCCCCCCTCGTTACCGGAAAGGCCCTACCTTCCATGCAGTTGACCGCGACATCCACCAGTACCCACCCGGGCGCAAGCAGCCCCTTCATTCTCAAGCGCAGCCGTTTCCTGCCCACCCTGAATCTCACGGTGGAGGAGTACGAGCACACGCGGACGGGTGCCGCACACTTCCATCTGGCCAGTGACAACCCGGAGAACGTGTTTCTGGTGGCGCTGCGCACGGTGCCCATGGACTCCACCGGGGTGGCCCACATTCTCGAACATACGGCGCTGTGCGGCAGTCGCCGCTTTCCGGTGCGGGATCCCTTCTTCATGATGATCCGGCGTTCCATGAACACCTTCATGAATGCCTTCACGAGCAGCGACTGGACCGCGTATCCCTTCGCCAGCCAGAACAGCAAGGACTTCAACAACCTGCTCGAGGTCTACCTCGATGCCGTGTTCTTCTCCAACCTGCACGAGCTCGACTTCCTGCAGGAGGGTCATCGCCTCGAATTCCAGCAGGCCGACGATCCCACCACGCCACTCGAATACAAGGGCGTGGTATTCAACGAGATGAAGGGCGCGATGAGTTCGTCCAACAGCTTCATCTGGCAGCTGCTGAGTGCCGAGCTGTTCCCCACCACCACCTACCATTTCAACAGCGGTGGCGACCCGGCCTGTATTCCCGATCTCAGCTACGACGATCTGGTGCGTTTCTACCGCACGCATTACCACCCCAGCAACGCCATCTTCATGACCTTCGGCAATATTCCCGCCGTCGAGCACCAGCAGAAGTTCGAAGCACTGGCGCTGCACGAATTCGACAAACTCGATGTGCACATTGCCGTGCACGACGAACAGCGTTTCCTTGCGCCCAAACAGGTGACGGCAAGCTATCCGCTCGACGAGGAAGACACTGAAGACAAAACCCATGTGGTGATGGCCTGGCTGCTGGGCAAGAGCACCAACCTGGAAGATCTGTACAAGGCACAACTGCTGAGCTCCGTGCTGCTGGACAACAGTGCCAGCCCCCTGCTGCAGGCACTGGAAACCACCGATCTCGGTCGTGCACCATCTTCCCTGTGCGGCCACGAAGATTCCTTCCGCGAAATGAGTTTCCTCTGCGGCCTCGAAGGCTGCGCGCAGGACAGCACAACAGCCATCGAGCAGCTGATCCTCGACACCTTGCAGCGTGTTGCGCGCGAAGGCGTGCCGCAGGAGATGGTGGAAGCCGCCCTGCACACGCTGGAACTGCACCAGCGCGAAATCAGTGGTGATTCCTATCCCTACGGCCTGCAGCTGATCCTGTCGGCCCTGTCCACCGCCACGCACCGCGGCGATCCCATCGAGCTGCTCGATATCGATCCGGTACTGGAACAACTGAAAGTGGCCATCCAGGACCGCAACTTCATCCCGGCGCTGATCCAGGAGTATCTGCTGGACAACCCGCATCGCCTGACGCTGACCGTGCATCCCGACACCACACTGAGCGACAAGCAGAAACAGGCCGAGGCCGGGCGGCTGGCGCGCGTAAAGGAATCGCTCTCGGCGGACGACGTAGCGCGCATCATCCGTCAGGCGCGCGAACTGGAAGAGCGCCAGAACCAGAAGCCCGACGCCTCGCTGCTGCCCAAGGTGGAACTCAGCGACGTACCGGCCGACATCCCCTGGCCCACGCCCAAGCGCAGTCGTATCGGCAAGCGCGACCTGCCCGTGACGTTCTACGCGCAAGGCACCAATGGTCTCAGCTACCAGCAACTGGTGCTGGACCTGCCGACCCTTACGCCGCAACAGACTGCCCTGCTGCCCTACTACACAAGTTGCATTCCCGAAGTCGGCATCGGCAGCCGCTCGTATCTCGACATCCAGGGCCTGCAGGCCGGCGTCAGCGGCGGCATCAACGCCTACACCTCGATGCGCAGCAAGGTTGGCGACGAGCAGACCGTGTTGGCGTATCTCGTTGTCTCCAGCAAGGCGCTGTACCGCAAGCAGCAGGAACTGGCGCAATTGCTGGCAGATACTTTGCACGGCTGCCGCTTCGATGAGCTGGGCCGCATCAAGGAGCTCATGGAGCAGATCCTGAGCCGGCGCGAGCAAGGCATCACGAGTCAGGGACACAGCCTCGCCATGAGTGCGGCCTGTTCACGCATGAGTCCGCTGTCGCAACTGGGATACCAATCCACCGGCCTCGAAGGCCTGCTGCAGCTCAAGCAGCTGGTCAAAGGCCTGGAACAACCAGCGCGGCTGCAGGCCTTTGCCGATGAACTGCGCCAGGTACACGAAGCCGTGCGCAAGGGCAGCCTGCAATGCCTGCTGGTGGCGGAAGGCAGCGAGGAAGGCCGTCTGCAGGAGGCTTTCGCCGGAGTCTGGTCGGACACCACGTCCGTCACCGACACCAGTGTGTTCAGCTTGCCGCCGGTACGCGAACGCGTGCAGGAAGCCTGGCT
>JBIIWP010000051.1:0-20904 GCA_044338855.1 Pseudohongiellaceae bacterium
CGCAGCTATTGCTGACTTCCTCCAGCAACAGCGCCAGTTCGGCATGCACGTCTTCGCCCCGCATGTGCACCTGCGGACCAGCACCACCGGCCTGACCATGGTGGAAACGACCATCACGCCCAAACATGGCCTCGAAGAAATCACTGAAGTCGCTGTGACCACCACTATCCTGGAAATGCGTGGCGGATTCCCAGCCCGGCGGCGGTGTGAAGCGCCCGCCCTGGCCGCGGCCGCCGCTGGCCTTGAGCTGGTCGTATTCCCCGCGTTTGGCAGGATCCTTCAGTACTTCGTAGGCTTCAGCCACTTCCTTGAAGCGGGCCTCTGCATCCTTTTCCTTGCTGACATCCGGATGGAACTTGCGCGCCATGCGCTTGTACGCCTTCTTGATTTCTTCCGGCGTGGCCGTCTCGGCGACGTCGAGCAACTTGTAATAATCCTTGAATTCCATTGCTGTCACCCGTGTTGCACGCGCTGCCGCAACTGCTGCAGCGCGGATTCACCGAGCGTTTCCTCACGCATCAGCTGTTCGGCCATCTCGCGCAGCAGCAGCTCGTTGCTGCGCAGTATAGCCTCTGCTTCGGCGAAGGCGGCGTCAAGCAGGCGCCGCACGGCCGTGCTGACACGCTGCGCCACTTCATCACCATAGTCGATGCCGCGAACTTCGCCGGTCTCGAGGAACAGGGGATGCTTCTCGTCCAGCGCCATCAGGCCGATTTCCTCCGACATGCCGTAGCGCGTGACCATGGCGTGCGCGATGTCAGTAGCCTTGGCCAGATCATCGGCGGCGCCCGTTGTCACTTCCCCGAAAACCAGCTGCTCTGCTGCGCGGCCAGCCAACAGTACCGACAGCTTGTTGCTCAATTCGCGCGCACTGATGAGAAAGCGGTCTTCGGTTGGACGCTGGATGGTATACCCCAGGGTGCCGATGCCGCGCGGGATGATGGATACCTTGTGGATGGGCTGCTCCGGGGTGAGACACATGCCAACCAGTGCATGGCCGGATTCGTGGTGTGCCACCACCTGCTTCTCATGGCTGTTGATCAGGCGATTGCGCTTTTCCAGGCCGGCAATGATGCGTTCGATGGCACGCGTGAAATCCTCCATGCCGACCTTGTCGCCGTTGCGCCGCGTGGCCAGCAACGCTGCTTCATTGACCAGATTGGCCAGATCCGCGCCACTGAAGCCGGTCGTCAGCGATGCGATGACCCCAAGCTCCACCGTGGCATCCGTCTGGATTTTCTTCGCATGTACGGTAAGTATCTGGATGCGCCCCAGCTTGTCTGGCTTGTCCACCAGTACCTGTCGATCGAAGCGGCCCGCACGCAGGAGTGCCGGATCGAGTATCTCGGGACGGTTGGTGGCGGCGAGAATGATGACACCAGAGGAAGGGCTGAAGCCGTCCATCTCGGCCAGCAACTGGTTCAGCGTCTGCTCGCGCTCGTCATGGCCACCGCCGGCATTGCCGATGCCGCGCGCGCGTCCCAGTGCATCCAGCTCGTCGATGAATATGATGGCAGGCGCGTGTTCCTTGGCCTGGTTGAACAGGTCGCGCACGCGCGCTGCGCCAACGCCCACGAACATTTCGATGAATTCAGAACCACTGATGGAATAGAACGGCACACCGGCCTGTCCGGCCACTGCGCGCGCCAGCAGTGTCTTGCCGGTGCCGGGAGGCCCTACCAGCAGCACGCCCTTGGGAATGCGCGCGCCAAGACGGCTGTAGCGCGAACTTTCCTTCAGGAAATTGACGACCTCGAGCAGCTCTTCCTTGGCCTCATCCACGCCGGCCACATCATCAAAAGTGACGCCGGTGTTCTTCTCCACCAGCACACGCGTGCTGGTCTTGCCGATGTTCATCATGCCGCCAAGGCCCTGCTTGTCGGCGATCTTGCGGAACACGAACATCCACATGGCCAGGAAGATGGCGGCAGGCGCAATCCAGGAAATCAGGTTGGCAACGATGGTATTGCTGATGACGCCGGTGAACTCGACTTCGTACTGCACGAGCTTGGCTGCCAGCGCAGGGTCAAGGCGTGGCGTGATGAAGGTCAGCTTGCCGTCGATGGGCTGCTTGAATTCGCCACGGATGTATTGCTCGTCAATGGCAATGCGGCTGATACGACCCGTTTCGAGGTACAGTTCGAATTGACTGTAGGAAATGTCAGCCTGGCGCGAGGCTGGCCCGAACCAGCTCTGGAACAGCAGCACGCCCCATAGGGCGATCAGGAAATACCAGAAGTTGAACTGGTGCTTCTTCTCCATCAGACGGTGCCTTCCCTTTTGTCACCCGGTGCACAGGCACCGGATGACTTTTGACAGGTGTACCGCAGGTGAACGGCGGATGTACGACAGATCTTACTCGAGATAAGGGATCAGGCGACCCATCACGATGACGACGATCCAGATGACCAGCGACAAAGCGGCGATGACCTTGGCGGAGAACTCCGCGTCTACACCATCGGCCAGCCTCGACAGCTTGGCATGTTCACCGAACCAGAACCACAGCGCGTTGATGCCGGCGATCATGATCAGCGCCATCTTCCACTGGAAGGCAAGGTTGTCCGTATAGCGGAAGGGATCGCCCATGTAGAACGCGATGCCGGTGATGAGGTTGATCGAGAACGCCGCGATTGCCAGCGGGATCAGCTTCAGAGCACCGTGCATCGGGATCACCTTGGTGACGCCAAGTACGCGCAGGTCGATGACCAGCAGTGCCCCGAACATGATGGAAAGCCCGGTGAAATGCAGGTTCTCCATGAAAGGCCACATCCAGAAGATGTCGCGCATGCCCGTGCCGATGAAAGTATTGCTTGCCCACTCCATAAAACCATTCATGTCATTGCCCCCTCAGAAGTAAGCCATCAGGCGGCCAGTGATGACAGCGCCGAACCAGCAGGCCAGGCAGATGCCGGATATGGTCTTGAGCACACCTTGTTCTGCGCCTTGGCGCACCTTGTCCATAAGCACTTTCATCAGGATGCCACCCACCAGCAATAAAGCCAGTTTCAGCATGAAGACGACCTGGAAGGTGTATTCGGTGGCGTGTGAGGCATACAACATCAAGCCCGAGATCAGGTTGATGGCAAAGCCGCCCCAGGCGATGGCAAACAGACTGGAGTAGGACAGGACAGGAATTTCCCTGACATGGCCGAGTACGCGAAGATTGGTGACGACGACGATGCCGAGCACGGTAGCCATGCCGACAGCATGCATTGAAAGCGCGATGGCGAATCCCCAGGGATCTTCCTGGACATAGACTCCCAAGGCGCTTTCCTCGATCCATTCAAGAAAGCCCATTGTTTTTCCCCTCAAATCAATTATTACCCGGTACAGGATCGACCGGCGCCGCAGTGTAACAAGAGCCGGGTGTCACGCGACAGGAGTGAATGTGCAGAAGCCGTGAAAATTGACTGAAGTCAAGCCTCGCTCAGGCCATCGACTTGCGCACGATCCCCACGATTTCGCGCACGCACTCCATGCGTGTGTACTGTTGGCGTACCAGCAGTACTATGCGTCGCATTGGCGCCGGCTGCTGGAAGCGGATGTAGGTGACCTCACCATGCTCAGGCTGTCCCCGGGTGGCGAGTTCCGGCAGCAAGGTAATGCCGATGTTGGCGGCCACCATGTAGCGCAGGGTTTCGAGGCTGGTGGCCTGGAAACGCTTGTCCTCGTCGGCACCGGCGCTGAAGCAATAGCCCAGCGCCTGGTCACGCAGACAATGACCGTCCTCCAGTGTCAGCACCTTGTGGCCTTCGAGGCAGGAGAGCTTCACGCGCTTGCGGCCGGCCAGTTCATGCTTGCGGCTTACCGCCAGCAGGAACTCTTCCTCGAACAGGTCATAGGCTTCCACGCTGTGCATATCGTCGAGCCAGGGCAGGATCAGGGCATCGAGCTTGCCTTCCTGCAGCATGTTGAGCAGTTCACTGGTCTTCTGCTCATGCAGGAAAAACTCCATCTTGGGCAGCAGCTGGATGAGCGCCGGCATGATCACGGGCAGCATGTAGGGTGCCAGCGTGGGGATGAGACCGAGGTGGAACTCGCCACTGAACGGATCGCCCAGCGTGCGCGCGGTCATCTCCAGTTCGCGTGCCGCACTGAGTACCCGGCGTGCTTTGGTGAGCAGCAGCTCGCCAGCCGGCGTCAGCATGATGTTGCGCGGATGACGCTCGATGAGGCTTACCCCCAGCTGCTCTTCCAGCTTCATGATCTGTCCGCTGAGTGTGGGCTGGCTGACGTGACAGGCCTCCGCGGCCTTGCCGAAATGCCGGTGCTTTTCGACGGCATCGAGGTATTCGAGATCGCGGAGCTTGATCATGGGCGCTTGATCATGAGTGGTGAATGGCCTCGGGCTTGCTGCCAGGGAAAGACTTGTGCGCTGCGCAAGCCCGGGAATATGGTGCGGACGGAGAGACTTGAACTCTCACACCAAAGGTACTGGAACCTAAATCCAGCGCGTCTGCCATTTCGCCACGTCCGCAAGAAGCCGGGAGTATAGCCCAGCCCCCACAGGCATTGCCAAAGACAGACGCTGTGAGGGAGGCAGAAAAGAAAGGATCAGGGTGTGCCGCCCACGCGCTGCTGGAGGCGATTGACGCTGTCCTGCAGGGTGGTGATGGTCTGGTTGACCTGGAGTCGGTAGACGTTGATGGACTCGATATCCTGCTCAAAGGCGGCCAGACGCGAGCCCACGTCATCCTGCACGGCGGCCATGCTGGTCTTGACCCGGTTCAGGTCGGCATTGAGCTGCGTGAGTTGCTGGCCCAGATCGTCCATGCCGGCAAAATTCTGGTTGATCTCGTCGATACGCGCCTGCATGACGGTGACATTCTTTTCGATAGTCTGGCTGTGGGAATCCACCGTAGCATTGAGATCCTTGGCAGCAGCCTGCACAGCAGTCAGCCCCGTTTTCATCTCGCCCACTTCGGTGCGCAGCGTATTGCGGGCAGCCCACAGCTTGTCGATCTCGCCGAAATTGAAGTTCACGCGCTCCACGAGGTCCATCGAGGACTGCTCGGTAGCCTGGTCCACGAGGCTCAGGTGGTTTTCCAGCTGGGCGATGCGGGCAGTGGTGGCCAGCAGCTCAGCCTTGGTGGCTTCGGCTTCCGTGTAGAAAAAGTACCCGCCCGCGCCGGTGGCCAGCATACCGATGAACAGGAAGCTGATCATGGTGATGACAGCACCACTGGTGCGGCCGCCGCCCACATCGTGGGAGGAATAGGAGGATCCGGCGCCTGCGCCACTGCCGGTGGCAGAGGTGCCACGCTTGGGCTTGCGATGGGTGCGGAGCTCGTCCCGTTCGGGAACGAGGCTGGGGATGTCGTCGAGAATGTCGTTGTCTTGTGCCATGGCGCGGGATTATAGAGACAAAAAGTCCACAGTTACAGTCGCTCGTCGGGAAAATTCCATGACCCTTGCGGAAATGCGCTACAACCGGCCGCAATCACGCTGCTATAATCCCGCGTCAATTTCCGTGAAGGTTTGTTTTCGACAAAGGTGAATGTGATGGTGTGGAATAAGCACGACTATGACGACATACCGGGCACCTACGTTTTCGATGGGCACTCTGCCCACGACGCGTACGCCCTGAACAAGATGCTGTTTTCGTTCTGTACGGAAGAAGCACGCAACGAATTCGATGCCGACCAGGCCGCCTACTGCGACAAATTCGGCGTCACCGGCAAGTACAAGGAAGCGATCCTCACACAGGACTTCCTCGGCATGCTGAGGATGGGTGGCAACATCTATTTTCTCGCAAAAATGTGCATCCCGCGCGGCACCTCCGTGCAGGATTGCGGCGCCGCATTCCAGGGTATCACCACCAAGGAGTTCCAGGCCAAGCTGCTGCAGAAAGGCGAAGGGCTGGTCGAAAAACTCAAGCAACGTGGAGATTACTGGTATGGCTAGAATCATTGGTGGAGTCACGAGCTCCCATATCCCGGCAGTCGGCAATGCCATTGCCAACAACCTCACGCAGGAACCGTACTGGAAGCGCTTCTTCGACGGCTACGGCCCAGCCAAGGAATGGTTGCAGAAGCACAAGCCTGATGTCGCCATCGTCGTGTACAACGACCACGGCCTGAACTTCTTTCTCGACAAACAGCCTACGTTCGCGCTCGGCTGCGCCGATGTATACCCCAATGCCGACGAAGGTTGGGGCCTGAAGCCCGTTGCCTCGTTCCAGGGTGATGCCCAGCTGTCCTGGCACATCGCTGAGTCACTGGTGGAGCAGGAGTTCGACCTGACCACGTGTCAGGAAATGCTGGTGGATCACGGTTTCGTGAATCCGATCCGCGCGCTTTACGGCACGCACGATGTGTGGCCCATCAAGGCCATCCCGCTGGCCGTGAATACCGTGCAGCATCCCGTACCGACCGCCAAGCGTTGCCTGGCACTCGGTCGCGCACTGCGCAAGGCTGTCGAGTCCTACCCGGAAGACATCAAGGTGGTCATCATGGGTACGGGGGGCATGTCGCACCAGTTGCAGGGTGAACGCGCCGGCCTCATCAATGTCGAGTTCGACCTCGAGACCATGGACAAGATCGCTACCGATCCCGAATGGATGACGCAGTTCAGCAATGCGGAAATCATGCGCGTGGCCGGTACCGAAGGCATCGAAACCATCATGTGGCTGGTAATGCGTGGCGCCCTGCAGGACGACGCCAAGGTCATCCACAAGCACTACCACGCGCCGATCTCCAATACCGGTGCCGGTGTGCTGGTACTGGAAAACAACTGAACCTTTCCGGTTCAGCCCAGCAGTACGATGAAAGCGCCCTGCGGGGCGCTTTTTTTTTGGCTCTTCTCCCGATTTTGGGAGGCAGAGATTCATGCAGGCGCTGGCTGTGGTGCTCGGGCGCCGGGCTGCGGCTACCTGCGGGGGCGCGAATGATCTGGGTCATGGTCCAGCCAGTTTTAACGTGCCAGCTGCTGCCACCTTTCCTATACTGCCAACGTCCGATGCACATATTCCGATCGTTCAACCGACAAGGAACTGCAATATGACTACCTGTGTTCTCGTAGCAGACAGCGGAGCAGCCAGGATCTATCTGGCGGACAAGAGACTGACCGATTTCGACCTGCTCGAAGAATTGGCCAACCCGGAGGGGCGACTCACGCGCAGCGAAATGGCTTCCGACCGGCCGGGAGTGCAGCGCAATGATGGTGGCGGCAGCCATGGCTTGGGGGGCGACCGCAGTCCACACGACCAGGCCAGCGAGCGCTTTGCCCGCAGCCTCTGCAGCAAGATGCATGATCTGCACCAGGCTGGTCGCATTCATGAGCTCAAGATAGCGGCCGCCCCGCATTTCCTCGGGCTGCTGCGACAGCATCTGCACAAGGACTGCCAAGCCATCCTTGGCAAGACCGTCAACAAGGACCTGTTGCGCGCTGATACAGCCACGCTCGCCGCCCAGCTGGCGTAGTCCAGCCGGGATGCGGGTGGCGTAAGCTGGCCTCAGGGCGCTTCAGCGATTTCCTTCATCTTCGCCAGCGCGTTTTCAAACGTGCCACGACGGCGCGCCATGTCGGCGTCTTTCGCAGCCTGATCGGCCAGGTTCGAGACGTCGTACACCAGGGTGTAATGCATACGCGACGTGGTATCCGTCAGCGGACGCGCTTCCATGAAACCATGGTACAGGTTATAGAACTGTCCCTCGACGGCGGGCTGCGTGTAGCCGTAGGACAGTTCCGTCTGGGCCACCAGGATCTCGAGGATGCGCCCTCCGGCCAGGTCACGGACGGTGCCCATGCCGCCATCACCCGATGTCACCACACAAGCCAGGCCCGCCCATTCAGCGATGTCGCAGTAGTCACCCACCTTTGACCAAACTTCGGCAGCGGGCTTGTTGATGTCGATGGCAAGCTCGATGCGGACGTACTCGGGCTGCGCCAGTGCGGAAAATGAAAGCGCGGACAGGAACAGGGCGGCGAAGGCGCCGGCAATGCGTGGCATGGATGATTTCCTCTGTAAAAGATGATGGAGTTTTACTGCGGCCGATTGCGGAGCTTCTGCGAGCCGGTTGCGGACCGGCCGCCAGTATAGGCCAGACCCAAGCGCACACCAACGCCCGCGCAAGCAGTTCAGAAGCGCAGCGTGTAATTGAACTTCAGCGACAGGTCCCCCAGGGTGGAGTCGAGGCGGTTGTCGTTGTCCGGATCGATGAGTCCCCAGTTGAGCACCACGAAAGCCTGCTGGCCGGCCTTGGGGATCCAGTGCAGGCGGCTGTTGAAGCCCATGTTCTCGGATACGTTGTCGTACTGGATGAGATTGCTCCACGACAGAGTCGAGGAGAAGGCGTACTGCGAGTTGATGCCGAACAGTCGCACCGTGAAATTGCCACCAGGCAATTCAATGCGGTCCTGGGTGGCGGAAACGTCGATGGCGAAATTGCGGTTGGGACGCCAGGTAATGTTGCCACGATGCTGCAGATGGGTACCGCTGTAATAGTCGCCACCCTGCAGGTAGTAATTGCCCGACAGCCGGCGCTGGCCCCCGAACTGCACGCTGGCAAGAAACTCGTTCCAGCTGTAGAGCCCTGCCGGGATTGTCACGGTGCGCGAACCGTCGGATGCACGATAGATCGTGAAGGGCAACTGCGGGTTCTCGCTGTTGCGCATGGCGCGGACGAAAGCCCCGTCGTTGGTATTGGTGAAGCTTGAGATGCGGAAGCCCATGGTCTCGTTGTTCATGGAGCCATCGTCGAGGTTATCGGCCCGGTAGCCGTCGAACACGTACAGCACAGAGCGCAGAAAGGCGCCTGGCTTGTGGAAATGGCGATACCCCAGATTGAAATGATGATCCTCGATGTCGGTGACATTCACATAGCCCACCGCCGGGAAAAAATTCTTTTCGATACGCTTGTAGTAATAGAGGCCCTGCCAGCCCTGGCTGTTGGGCAGTACCACACCCATGCTCCACGCCGCATTGTCGTGTGACGCCATGCCTTCAGTATCGGTTTCCTGGTAGAACCCCAACGACTCCACGGTATTGCCGTAGAAAGAGGTATTGCGATAGCGGAAATCCATGCCCACCAGGGTATTTTCGATATTACCCTGCGGATTGCCGTCCGTGACGATGGCGCCAACCTGTGTGCGCTCACCCACGTTCAGCACGGTACGGCCAACGAAGATATTCTGCTGGTCCACGCCAAAACCTTCATCCTGGTTGATCATCAGCGTGCCTACGTTCCAGTCGCCAACGCGACCGCTGAGCTTGACGCCACCATTGATCCCCACCGGTGCGCCAGCCCCACTGAGGCCGATGCGGCGCGAGAAGAAGGGCCGCGCACTCTGGCGCGCCGGATTCGTGGCAGCCGCCGACCCCGTACCCGAGGTGGCGTTGAAACCACCAGAGCCGATCTGGCCGAATTCGAAGATGTCGACGTCGCGCAGGAAGAAATCGCGCTTCTCGGGAAAAAACAGATTGAAGCGCGTGAGGTTCACTTGACGGTCGTCCACTTCGGTGGCCGAGAAATCCGTGTTGAGCGTCAGGGATGCGTTGAGCTGTGGCGTCACCTTGTAGAACACATCGAGTTGCGGCTCGTAGGCGGTTTCCTCCATGCCGGCGGGACCGAAGGTGCGGCGGCGTGCAATCGTCATCGACGGCACCACATCCAGACCCATGCCCTGCCGCAGATTGTTTATGCCGGTAGCAGTACCCGCCACACTGGGGTTTATCTCACGGTTGTAGGACGACCATGCGATGCTCTCGTTGCTGCGGCGACGGATGCGGTTGAAGTTGATGCCCCACTCCGTGGAGCCGGGATTGAACGACAGCGACTGGAACGGGATGCGAATTTCGGCAGTCCAGCCCTGCTCGTCACGTTGCGCGCGCGCTTCCCAGATGCCCTCCCAATTGCCTTCGATTTCACTGATGTTCTGGAAGAGACCCTCCCAGCGAACGCCATTGGGATTTACTTCGACGCGGTAGCCGTTGCGACGATCGAGGTAGGGATCGAGGATCAGCGCAAACACATCGTCGGCTGCAAGCGACTGGCCCTGGCGCAGCACGCGGTCGGTGATCTGCGTTGGATCGCTCTCATGCATGCGCGCGCCAACGTACAACGAATCTTCGGTGTAGAACACGCGCACTTCGGTACGCTCACTGGGCTGCACGAATTCCTGCGGAAACACCTGATGCAGGTCCTCAACCAGCGCGGCCTGCGACCACACGTCTTCGTCGAGCCTGCCATCGATCTGGGGGCTGTCGGCAAGTACCGGCAAGGCCATGCTTTTTGCACTGTTGCCGGTCTGCATCTGGGCCAACGCCACGGACGAACCACTGCCACTACCCAACACGAGCGCGGACAACAACAAGGACACTCGGAGGATCCGGGCGGAGGGCATGCAAACTCCTGGAATTCTGGATAAGGGCGGGATTATAGCCGAGCCTGCCTGCGCTCAAAGGGGGTAAACTACACCAACGGTTACCGTCAGGGTCCTGTCTTCACCATGGGCAAACAAGCTGTTCTGCGAATACTGCTGTTGAGTGCCGGCCTGCTGACCACAGCGGCGTTCGCCCAGCGTTTCCGCAGCATCAACATTCCGCAGCAGGAACCTCCCGCTACCGAGTTCATCGCGGCACGCTGGCACTTCGGCACCAACGGCTATATCGGCCACATGGGCTGGTCGCACAACTACCCGCAGTCCGACCGCAACCTCAATGATTTCCTCGCGCGCGCCACCGGCCTCGATGTACAGGAGTTGTCCTTCCGCATCGTAGAGCTGGGCAGCGAGGATGTATTCGACCATCCCTTCGCCTATGTCTCGGAACCGGGCGAGATGGAACTGACCGAGCAGGAAGTGCACAACCTGCGTGAATTCGTGGAGCGCGGCGGCTTCATCCTGATGGATGACTTCGATGGCGAGGTGCAGTGGTCACAGATGCGCTCGCAGGTACTGCGGGCCTTTCCGCGGCGCGATTTCACGCCGGTACCGCTGAACCACGCGGTGTACTCCGTGCATACGCCACTGGAGGACCTGCAAGCCATGGCCGACTTCGTGCCGGGTGGCAACATTATCTACTACGGCCTGTACCGCGAGGATGGCAGTCTGGCTATCATGGCGGGCCTCAACAACGACCTCGCCAATTTCTGGGACTGGTATGGCGACGGCAGCATGCCCCTGAAACCTTCTACGGATGCATTCCGTCTCGGCACCAATGCCGTCATCTACTCGTTGACACACTGAGCCCCGGGCATCTGCACCAACGCCTCAGGCATCGCTGAACAACCCAGTCTGATGCCAAAAAAAAGGGCCGGCATACGCCGACCCTTTTTCATCACACAGAACCTGCAAGCATCAGATGCCAGCGGGCCAGACAAACTCAGGACGCAGACCTGCATGGACAGGACGGCCATCATTCGGCTTCGCTACGCCCGTGGCAGGATCGTAGAAGGCATGGTAGGTGGCAGGCAGCTTGCCGCCGTCATAGCCCATCAGGTTGGGAACGACAACACGGATGCGCTTCTGCTTGTCATCCAGCATGATCGGAGTGCCGCAGGTTTCGCAGAGGCAAAGCTCCAGCGGACCATTGGGGTTCTGGTCGTTGAACGGAACGCGCTTGAGGCTGCCAGCGCCTTCAACAGCCAGGTCGGCGTGCTTGAAGAACACCACGTGCGTGGTGGGCTGGCCGGTTACGCGCTTGCATACCGAGCAGTGGCAGGTGTGGTTGTCGATTGGGTCGTTGTCGGAGTGGGTAGGGTGGTGTGCGCAGCCACCGGCGTGCTTGTGTGCCATTGTTGTTTTCCTCAGAAGTTATTGTACTGGCCCGACCAGCATAGGCCGCAGGTTGCGACCGCGTCCAGCCAGCCGACTGTATAAGCTGCAATTGAGGAAAAAAAAAGCCCCGGGCGGGGCCCGTCCCTACGGAGTTTGTTGTTTGGCGAGAGTTTCTTCGAAGATGCGTTCGAACTCGGCCACGTGCGTCTGGTAGCCGGCGGGATCGTAGAAGGGATTGGGATCACCCGGCTGACGCGCCTGCAGCTTTGCATACTTGTCGTCGAGACCGTAGAACACGCCGTGGGAGCTCACCCAGACCTCGGCAGGCAGCTCACGCGCATTGCGATACGTGGTACGTATGTCTTCGACGATAGTCGGATATGCCTCGTTGCCGACGTACTGCAGGAACTGGCCGTTGAGGCTGCATTCGATCAGCGCATCGTAGGTACGGCCGTCTTCCTCAAGTTGCAGGCTCCAGGCCAGACATCCCCTGGTATGGCCGGCCTGCAGGTGCGCCGTCAGTGTGGTGTCGCCGAGGCTCACGGTATCGCCGGCATCAACAATGCGGTCGATCGGCTGCGTCTTGCCCATGGGATGCTTGAAGGCCTGAACGTCCGGCACTTCGAGGCGCCCAACGACCACTTCGGCTCCGGTCAGCTCCTTGACCAGCGCATCGCCCTCGATGTGGTCCGGATGCGCGTGGCCGCTCAGCAGGATCTTGATGTCCTCGAAGTTGAACCCCAGCTGCGCGACGCCGGCCTGGATCACAGGCACCGATGCTTCGTAGTTGCTGCTGACGAGGATGTGGCCCTGGTCCGTGGTGATGAGGAAGGACGCCAACTGTGTGGTACCCACATAGTACAAGTTGTCCATCACGCGATGCGGCGGAAAGGGATCATTCCAGCCAGCCGGTTGCGCCAGCACAGCCGCTCCGGGGACAAGCACAGCACACAGCAGCAACAGACGCATGGACGACCTCCTTCGTTTCAGCAAGAACACAAGATCAGTTGCGTGTGCCACCGAGATCCAGCTGGCGACCATCGGGGAATTCCAGGCTGCGCGAGCTGGCACGGTGCGAGCCATCCTTCGCCTGGAAGCCGGTGACCTTCACCTTGGTGCCGGCCGGCAGCGAGTCACGCGTCCAGCCCAGACGCATCAGCACGTTCGGCGAACCGCCTTCCACGCGCCACTCTTCGGCTTCGCCCTTGTCGTTGACGATGCTGACCACCAGCCACGAATGCGGGTTCTTCCACTCCATTTCCACCACGGTACCGTCCAGCACCACCTGCTTGTTGGAATCGAACTCGGCGTAGAACGAGTGATGAGCGAAGGCCTGGGCGCCAAGACCCAGCAATGCAGCGGTCATTACGGTCTTCAGTATGCGGTTCATGTCTCACTCTCCTCCTTTCGGCGAAAGGTCAGTCGTTGGGCAGCAGATCCTGGTACAGCAGCTTGTCGGCGAAGGGCACGCACTTGTGCTCAAGCAACTGGGCGTTGGCTTCGACGTGACGATACAGCGGCAACTCGATGGTCCAGGGTTGCGCGAAGGTCTCCGGGTCTTCCATGGTGGCCTCGTACCAGAGATGGTTGGGCCCCAACAGGGTAAAGCGCTCGGTGACCTTCAGCTTGTTGCTGGCGTGGTTACCCGCCCGGTCGAACCAGCTTTCGCCGTTCTGGCCGGTGGTCTCCACTACCAGCACGTTGCCATCCCAGCTGCCGTTGGAGCGACCCATCCATGAATCGATCGGCGCTTCCGTGTGGTTGCTCATGTAGATGACGCGATTCGCCGCAGCGAAGGGATAGGACATCAGGATGTCACCGGCATCATCCTGGACTATCTGGAAAGGCATGTCGTGGTAGGTGGCACGTGGCACACCGAGCATGTAGCACCTGGCTTCCGGATCTGCTGCCGGCCAGTTGGCGCGGTTGGCATCACGTTTGGCGGCAGCTTCGGGCAGATAAGGAATTTTGCCACCGTCCCGCAACAGACTCTGGCCGGCAGGAATGGCGGCGATCGCGCCCAGCTGCCAGAACGCGTCGAGTGCTTCCGCGGAATGTGCCTCGAGGTTCCAGTTCGCACCATTCAGGGCCTGCCATACGCCGTTGAAATCCGGCTTCCCCCCGATAGTGGCTGCTCGTTCCAGTTGAACCGGCTGACTGAACACCGGCAAGGCCAGTGTGAGAATGAGCAGAGCTCCAGTGATTCGCTTCAACATCAATTCAGCCCCCTTCTACTTTTTATAATCAGAACAGTTTGTTATTGAACATTCTTTGTATTTGTTCTTGTTTTGCATTCTTTCCTGCAAGGTCAACTCAGGTTAGCACACCAGCGCGCGACGATGTAAGCAGTCCGCAAGCTCCGGCAGATCAGGTTTGCCTGCAAGCTCGGCGCACAGCTAATATGGGGTCCGGACGCAATCCTGACCAAACACATGAAAACGAGGAGGCTTCAGATGATCGGACGTTACCTGGCAATGGTAAGCACGGGGCTGGCACTGGGCATGACTCAACAAATCGTTCTGGCGGCTGAGTACACGCCGTCCCGGACTCCATGGGGAGAGCCCGACCTGCGCGGTACCTGGCCGATCAACCACCTCATCAGCGTGCCCCTCGTGCGCCCTGCTGAATTCGGTGATCGTGCCGTAATGACGGACGAAGAATACTCCGCCAAGCAGGCCGCCATCGCCGCACGTGACGAGCGCTTCCAGTCCGGCCCCATTCCGCAGGCCGACGCAGCGGGACAGACGCTGCGCCAGACCTCCCTGATCGTGGATCCACCCAATGGCCAATTCCCCGAGCTGACTGCCTACGGCAAGGAACTGCAGGCCGGCATGAAGGGCAGCTATCATCCCACGCAGACCGTGTTCGACCAGATCGACGACTTCAGTTCCTGGGACCGCTGCATCACGCGTGGCATGCCGGTATCGATGCTGCCGCGCAACTACAACAACGGCATCCGCATTTTCCAGTCGCCCGGTTACGTGACCTTGCTGATCGAGATGGCGCACGAGGCGCGCATCATTCCCACCGATGGTCGTGCTGCGCTGGCGCCAGAAATCAAGCAGTGGCTGGGCGAATCGCGTGGCCGTTGGGAAGGCGACACGCTGGTCGTGGAGACCACGAACTTCGGTCATGGCACCTCCATCGGTCTGACCAGCGCGGGCGTACCCGGCTCACCTGGCCCGCTGCAACCCTCTACCGATGGGATGAAGATCACCGAGCGCTTTACCCGCACAGGCGAAGACACCATCGAGTTTGAAATGACCATCGAGGATCCCGCCGTACTGGAGCGCGGCTCCTACAAGGTCGCCTACCCGATGTTCCTCGACAACTCCTACGAGATCTACGAGTACGCCTGCCACGAAGGCAACACCACCGTGCAGTACTACATCGAAACCTCGCGCTTCGAGCGTGCACAGGCGGCCCAAGCCGGGGAATGAAGCTCGCCCATTTTGCCCTGCTCACAGCCGCACTGCCGTTCCTGTGCGTGCACCTGAGTTACCTGCTCGCCGCCAGCCAGGGCCATGTGCCCTGGTGTGTGCCTTACTGGGACAGTTGTACGTCCATCAGCGCCACAGGTCGTGAACTCCCCGAGAAGCTGCTGTTCAAGTTGCTGATGATGCCGGCCGGCATGTGCGCCATCGTGTTTTGGTGGGTAGTGCGGCAGTGGTTGCGGCTGCGTGTGCAGTGCAATTCCATGGCGGTATGTCTGCTGGGCAGTGTGGCGGCCTGCTTCATGTTGCTGTACGTGGCGGCATTGGGCGAAAGCAATGAGTACCGGTGGGCACGGCAGGTTGGCATCATCCTGTTCTTCTCGCTGACTTACCTGGCGCAGCTGCTGTTTCTCTATCACGTGTGGCAGCGTGCAAACCTGCTGGATATAAGCGAGCGCCAGGTCGTGACGTGGCAACTGCGCGGCGCGCTGCTGATGCTCGCCATCGGCGTGGGATCAGTGCTGTTGGACCTGCTGCATCCGCGCTACGACGACATGGAGGATGCCGTGGAGTGGATCCTCATGCTGTTTCTGGTGCTGCAGTTCGCGAGCCACTACTTCCTGTGGCGCAGCGCCAACCTCACCCTGCACGGGACCCGGTAGGGGCGGACGCCCTCTCCGCCAGATGGTCAATGATTACGCGCCTTCTGGCGCGTTTTTCATTTCAGCATATCCAAATATATACCCAAAGTTTTTGTGATCGCATTCGTGCGGTGTGGTTACCTCAACTTCCAATACTCATAGAGCGCCTTCCTGGCACGCTCGAACTTCTCACGATCTGTCTTTTCTTGAGGGCTTAGTTTCGGGGTATGAGCAACTGGTTTCGACTTGGGGGCTGTTTCGGTGGGCTTCATGGCAGGCTCTCCGCTTAAAGTCCCAATGGTAAACCCTGTGTCAAGCGTCCCCGGTAATCCCCCGCTGAGAACCCCGAGGCACGACTACCCGCATCCGCATTAGTCGGTCTTGGTTGACACCCATTCCAGCTCTTCTTTGCTAAGCGATATATGCAGGTACTCGCGATAAAACTCATCCCCGGTGCTGGCACGTTTGAGAATAATGTCGATCAGTGCGTCGGCCGGTAACGTCTCCAAGTAGGAATACAGAGCGTCAACAGAGGTGTATTTCCTGCCATCCACACTCACGATGTAGTCGAGTAGCTCAACTTCTGTGAGTGCCGCTGCCTTGTCCCATTCATACCAATGCACGAGCAAATTCTGCTCAGGATTGGCCTCGAAGTCGTCCAGCCTCCACGATTCGGCAATGATCAACCCGGACAGGTTGATGGCTCGTACACTCAGGGGGTCAGGAAGAACCCTTATTGAAGACCGGACGTCCAGAATGTCTCCATGACGCTCCACGGTTAGCTGTACGGCATCTATCTGCCCGCGTAGTGCACTCAACAGCTCGGGAAAGTTGTTAATCGGGTTACCTCCATTTACCTTCAGGATGATATCGCCCGGCGCTAGGTCGGATTCGTTCGAAAACACGTCAGCAACTCTGGGCCGAAGATCATCGCCAGAGGTTGCAATAGCGACTGGTAACAGCCGCAGCCTGGTATCGACGCCTTGTTTCAATAAGTTTACGAGGTGACAAATGGCCGGCATGGGTTCGGCAAGGCTGATTGCGGTACCGCCATTGTCCTCGCTGCCGGGGCTGTAGGTGGCTGTGTTGATACCGATGACACTGCCATCAGTGAGGCTGATCAAAGGGCCGCCCGAATTACCGCTATTGATCACGGCATCGGCTTGGATGAGTTGGCTTGGATAAAACCAGGACAGCCCAGACATGATGCCACGCGTAGCAGTGTATGAAAGGCCCCAGGGGTGACCATAGGCGAGTACTGACGTGCCAGGCGCTGGCAGGGCATCACACGCCAGAGACGCCTCAGTGGCACTTTTGGGTATTGACGTAGGGGGAATAGCCAGCATGGCCAAATCGATGTACGGGTCTACATGGATGCGCTGTGCGTCAATCTGTTGCCCATCCTAGAAGTTCACTTGTATCAGGCTTGGCGAGCGGGTCGCTACATGAGCATTCGTGAGTAACCAACCACGCTCGCGATCGATCAGAAAGCCTGTGCCTTAACTGGTGCCTGAATCGTCCACGTTGAGCGCAATTTGGGTGAGTACTTGAACCTTGACGGTGTAACCAGCAGCCTCTGCCAGTATCTGCTCAGGTTCGGCAGCCTTTGAATTGGATGCTCGGGCAGTGCGTGATGTCTTCGTCTTGCATTTTTTTCATCGGTATCTTCATAATGTTGTCGAGTAACAACTGGGCCTAAACTTTTCTGGCTATTGCGACTAGGCAAAATTCATTAGGGTAGCTGCATGCAACCAAGCGTCTCTAAATTCTTCATAAGTGCTTTTTTACTGGGGTATGCATCAGTTCAGGCGCAAACAATGTCTCCGGTAATAGGTAATGCGCTACAGTCCGCGCAGGATCCTCGTGCCGCTGCTGTCTTTTCTCAATGCCGGAATCCACCCGCAGCGGGTGTTGCCCTAAGAGGTGGTACGGGTGAACCCGATCCAGGGCCGCGTGAATACATGATCACCGGCATTAATGATGTAGTTAACGCGGACGAACGATGGTCCATTATTCTGTCGGATATGGGGAACAATGCGGATGGCTTGATTGGTCTGGATGATGGCAGCTTGCTTATTGCGCAGAATAGTCGTGGAGCAATAGTGAAGTTAGAACCCGATGGGACACTTGTGTATCCGTATCCAGACACCCGAACAGGTGGTGCCTTGTCATTAAGTAGCACTGGAACGCTTTTTGTCGCTGAGAGGGCGCTGTACCCTGCAATCTTGCAAGTTTACCCAGAGCGTACCGAGCTTGCGAACTCCTTCGCAGGTGAGCCACTACATTGTCTCGGGGGTGTCCTGAATGATCTAACCGCTGACAGCAGGGGTGGTGTCTATTTCACTATGGGTGGGGTGTTCTATGCTGCGCCTGATGGAGTAGTAAGCCAATATGGGGGTAATCTTCGCACCAACGGCATAATCCTCAGCGCAGACGAGCGCACCCTCTACGTTACGAATAGCATTGGTGGAACTGTAGAAGCTTTCGATGTAGGCGAGGATGGTGCACTTTCTAATCAGCAAACTTTTGCTACTTTGGTGAGTACTCAACTCGATGGATTGGCAATTGATGCTGATGGCAGGTTGTATGTTACTGCCCAGGATGATGGCATTTTCGTCGTGTCAACCGATGGGGCAATACTTGGCAACATATCGACGCCACGTCGTATCATTGCGGCTGCTTTCGGTGGTCCCGGCAAGAAAACACTTTATGCAGTGGGCGTTACTCCTGAAGATGGCTGGGGGGTAGAAGTAATGTCATTGCCAATGCTGAGCGAGGGCTATCCCGATCGGGCGAAGTGATGATTTTCAAGATGGGCACTCGTTGCAATATTGATGCTTAGTCAATTACCCCGGGTTCCATGGCGGCTGTTGCGCTTAAGTTCGGTTCATCGCGGATAAGCGGGATTAAGTAGAGGCGGACAGTGAATCGCATTAGGTTGTTTGTACGATCGAATAACTGCCCGAGACACCGCCGCCATGTCAAATGATACGTTACCCTCTCTTGGCCGGGAAGGCTTTCTGCCTGATCCAGTCAGCGTGATTTCTCCTTCTAATTGCCTGATAGTCCTCGTTAAGAACCCGGCGCTTCGGCCTCGATCTCGATGTAGGCACAGTCATCGTCCTTGCCGTCAGATCCACGATACGAAGTTGCGCCGAATTCGTGATCGGGATCTGTTTGAATATCGGGTTTGGGTGGATGTACCACTGCGCCGGGAACAGTGATACCTGTGGTGTCTCCCGTGAGAAGCTGCCATGGTTAGTAGTCAGAACTCGGATGACGGATCGTCTTCGCCGGCAGGCCGAGCGCCTGTGTGCCTTGCTTCCGTTGAAGCACATTGCCCAGCTTACTGGCTTGCACTGGGACACGATCAAGACGATTGATATGGCGCGTCTGCAACGCGCCTTGCCGGTTCCTGACCTCAGTTGAGTACGAAGACCGATGATGGATGAGTTTGCTCTGTTTAAGGGCTACCGGTATGCCACGGTGGTGGCGGACGCCGATACTCAGCATGCGCTGTGGGTAGGCGACGGTATCAACGGCAACTCAAAACTGACCCACTTACCTCATAAATCAGCAACGTAAAGCTGACCCACCCGGTTAATTGTTTTCAGCTTGGTTTTCACGGGATATTACCATGGCTTCGTAGTCTTAGGGATTGGAGCTTTCACGAAACCCGGGGTGATTCATCTCCAGAGATTATTTTTGTATCCAAATGCAACTATTTCTGAATTCCTTGCGAGCGAGTATTCAGAACCCTGTGAATCGCCAGAGGTTTCAGCTCAACTCGTGTATGACTGTAAGACTAGGTCGCTCCCATTTTTTAGAAATCTATTGACAAGCTTTTGTCTTGTTTAGTATCTCTACACATGTTCGCATATGCTACACACGAGTACGCAATGCGAACAGCAGCAAGTACATCATTCTGAGGGGAAGATGAAATCTATATTGCAGCCGATGCGAGCTTTTGCGGCTCCTGTTGCGCCGACCCAGTACAAAACAAAATTCGCGGAGCGTTACATTTTCCAAAAGGCAGCGCTATTCGGTCTTTTCCTGCTTCTGTTGTCGGGCAAAAGTGTTGCGCAATTTGATATATCCGGTAGTTGGCGCGCATTGGCTCATGAGGATCAACCTGAGCGTGGGCCTGGGCCCGATATCATGGAATATGTCGGCTTGCCAATTAATACTGCAGCTCGTATGGCGGGTATGAGTTGGGATCCCGCTCAGCTCGCCATGACTGAATTTCAATGCCGTCCCCATCCGTCTGATTATGGTTCGCGGCACTCGAATTTCCGCATATGGCAGGAAGTAGAAAGTGCTAGTCAAAAAACCTTAACGTGGAAAATGCGTAGAGAGTGGATGGAGCCGCAGCGAACGATTTATATGGACGAAAGAACCAGGCCAGGTGATGCCGCAGCGCATACTTGGCAAGGTTTTTCTCTCGGTGGCTGGGACGGGAACATGTTGAATATTCTTACCACTGATCTCAAGCGGGGATATATCCGTCGCAATGGAATTCCTCGCAGTGACTTGGGTCAGCTGCAGGAAAGTTACATCAGACATGATGAATTTCTCACAGTAATTTCAGTAGTAAGTGACCCCATTTACCTCACTGAACCCTTCATAAGAAGCAGTAACTACCGTCTCGACCCAGCGCTCATAATTAGTCCGTATCCTTGCGACCCTGCTGTCGAGATCCAGCGGGATCGCGGACACGTGCCGCATTACTTGCCAGGGCAAAATCCCTTTGGCGGCGAGTATGCAGAGCGATACGGTATTCAGTCTGGAGACTCGTTAGGTGGTGCAGCGACGATGTATCCAGAATAAGCGAGTTTAAAAATACAAATCGTGAGTAGAGAGGATAGTCCATGGGAATAAAAAGAATAGAAGCGATGAATACATGCTCTGTCATGCGCTTAGGTATTAACGCCCTGCTCATTGCTGCTATTTCCATCGGCTCTGGCGCTATCTCTGCACAGCAGGACTTTTCTTCCGTGGAAATTGAAGCGCTGCATGTTCGTGATGGTATTTATATGTTGGTTGGTGCCGGAAGTAACATTACGGTTCAGGTTGGTGAAGATGGGGTGCTGATGGTAGATACCCAATACGCT
>JBIIWP010000135.1:0-6690 GCA_044338855.1 Pseudohongiellaceae bacterium
TTGCCCACATCTGCCTCAGGCTTCCCGACAGACTTCATTGCATGCTGACCACCACCGCCAAACCCCCGCTTCGATGGCTGAACCTCGCTGTGCTCGGTTTTCCCATTATCGTTTCAGTGACGCTGGGACCCTGGTACGGCTTCACGCACGGCTATGACCTTTACGAGTGGGGCTGGTTCCTCGCCCTGATGGCCTTCTGCGAGCTGTCCATCACAGCGGGTTACCACCGCTTGTGGTCGCACGGTGCCTACAAGGCACATCCCCTGTTGCGTTTCATCTTCGCCCTCGGCGGCGCCTGTGCGCTGCAAAATGACTGTCTTACCTGGGCAGCCGACCATCGTCGCCACCACCTTTATGTCGACGACAATGAGAAGGACCCCTACTCCGCCAACAAGGGCTTCTGGTACGCGCACTTCGAATGGATGATCCGGGACTATCCCGCCACCAAAGAAGACCTGTCCAACGTAAAGGACCTGCAGAAAGATCCCATTCTGGTATGGCAGCGCAAGCATTACCTCGTGCTGATGCTGCTGACCAACGTGGCTTTGCCGGTCCTGCTGGGCGCCCTGCACGGCGACATCTGGGGCAGTGTGCTCCTCGCCGGCTTCCTGCGCCTGACACTGAGCCAGCACTTTACCTACCTCATCAATTCCGCTGCGCACTTCTGGGGAAGCAAGACCTACGACCCCAAACAGACCGCGCGGGACAACTGGTTCATCGCGCTGTTCACCTTCGGCGAGGGCTACCACAACTACCACCACACCTTCGCCTGGGACTACCGCAACGGCGTGAAGTGGTACCACTACGATCCTACCAAGTGGCTGATCAAGACCTGTTCCTGGCTCAAGCTGGCCAGCAACCTGCGCAGTTGCTCCAGCTACCGCATCGAACTGACGCGCATCGCCGCGCAGTACAGCACGGCGATAAGCCACTGCGGCGACCAGGGCAATTTGCGCCAGCGCCTTGAATCCGAATACCAGCGCATGGAACAAAGTCTGCACGCCTGGTCCGAGGCCCATCAGGCCTGGTACAAAGCACGCAGCGAAGCACTGAGCCAGGAACTGCACCACGACCTGGATCTGCTGAAGCAGCGTTACCTTGAGCTGAAGCGTCAATTGCAGCAGCAGCAGCACGAGTGGCAGCAACTGCTTGCCAGTATCAGCCACAGGCCAGTGCAGCAGCTCTGAGCCTGGCACCTGCAAGGCCAGCCACGCGCACGGCTGCCGTGCACTGTGGCGGTGCCCTCTCACCAAATTCTTGATATTTGCACAATGCCGGGTAGTCCCGGCATTGCGGGCCTGCGTACCTGTGCTTAGGATGCGCAGTCCCTGACCGGCCGGTCATTTTTCAAGAAAAATGCAGGACCAAGACCCCGTTTGAAGGCCCGTCAGAGGCACGCTTTACCACTCTATTGATTTTTTCCTTCCAAGGTCCTGCCATGCGCAAGAAATTCCTGCTGCCGCTGCTCATTCTGGTCATTTCCGTCGTCGTCACCGCCGGCATGCTGCGCATGCGGGAGCAGCCTGTGCAGAGCGCCCCCACGGAAGCGGTGGTGCTGGTCGAAACCATGGCATTGAACCCTGTCGACACGCGCATTTCCGTGCAGTCACAGGGCACAGTGGAAGCACGCACCCGCACCAGCCTCGTCTCCGAAGTCAGCGGCAAGGTCAGCGAAGTGTCCCCCACTTTCGTCGCCGGAGGTTTCTTCCGCAAGGGTGAAGTCCTGCTCCGCCTCGACGATTCGAACTACCGTACTGCAGTCAGCCGCAGCGAAGCCGCGCTGGCGACAGCGCGCAGCGCGCTGGCGCTGGAACAGGGCCAGGCCGACGTGTCACAGCGCGAATGGGACCGCATGAGCCCGGAGCAGCAAGCGCGCATCAGCGGCAAGGAACTCTACCTGCGCAAGCCACAGGTAGCCGAGGTCGAATCCCGCCTGGAAGCGGCTGAAGCAGATCTGGAAGAGGCGCGTCGCAATCTCGCCAAGACCAGCATCGTCGCACCCTACGATGGCCTCGTGAGCAGCAAGAGCACCGACATCGGCCAGTTCGTGAACGCCGGCAGCGTGCTCGCCGAGACCTTTGCGGTGGATTACGCCGAAGTCCGTCTGCCCATCCCCGAAACCAAATTGGCCTTTCTCGATCTCCCCGTCACCTTGCGTGCCGAGGATGACACCAGTGAGGGCCCCGAAGTTGAACTCATAAGCAGCATGGGCAGCCGGGAATACCGCTGGCATGGTCACCTCACGCGTACCGAAGGTGTGCTCGACATCCGGACGCGCGTGCTCTACAGCGTCGTGCAGGTAAAAGACCCCTACGGCCTCTATGGCACCGAGCGTAGCGAGCCTTTGCGTATTGGTACTTATGTCAATGCTGCGATCGCGGGGCAGGAACTCAAGGGTGTTTACGTATTGCCGCGCCACACCCTCCAAGCAGGCGACCTGGTGTGGGTCGCCGACCAGGAAAACCGGCTGCGCGCCCGGCAAGTCACCATCATCACCGTCAACGGCGACGATGCCTTCGTAAGCGAAGGATTTGTGCCGGGTGACAAGGTCGTCATCACCCGCATGGAAAATCCATTGAACGGCATGGCGGTTCAAACCGCCGCCTTGTATGCACCGGTCAACTGAGGCCAGCGCCATGAAAGCACCCGAAGTTCGTAAAGGCCTTATCTCCTGGTTCGCCGAGAACCACGTTGCAGCCAACCTGTTGATGCTGGTCATCATCATTACCGGTCTGTACTCCATTGCCACCATCACCAAGAAGGCGATGCCGGATATCGACCTGCCCATCATCCAGGTCAGGGTTGCCTATCCCGGCGCATCGCCGGCAGACGTCGAAAGCGGTATCGTCGTGCAGGTGGAGAAGGCCATCGACGATGTTGACGGCATCACGCGCGTCAGTTCGGTCGCATCCGAAGGCTCAGCCTCCGTCAACATCGAGCTCGATGACTCCTACGACATCAATGAAGTACTCAACGACGTAAAAGTCCGCGTGGACAGTATCCTCACCTTCCCGGTGGATGCAGAACCTCCGATTGTTTCGCGCACCGTGGTGCGCAACGATGCCTTGCGCCTGGAAGTCTTTGGTGACATGGATCCAATCAGCCAGAAGGAGCTGGCACAGCAGATCCGGGATGAGTTGCTGGAACTGCCCAACGTCACCAGCGTCACCCTGTCCGGTGCCCGCCCATATGAGATCAGCATCGAAGTGCCTGAAGATACCTTGCTGAAGTACGGCCTCAGTCTGGACCAGGTGGCACAGCGCATCCGTCAGTCCTCCCTGGACCTGCCGGCCGGCTCGCTCGACACCGACGGCGGCGAGATCCTCGTGCGTACACAATCGCTGGCCTACAACTATCAGGACTTCGATCGTATCGTGCTGCTCACAACCACCGATGGCACCCTGCTGACCCTGGGTGACATTGCCACCATCCGCGATGGCTTCGAAGACAGCGAAACCTATGCCCGCTTCGATGGCAAGCCCACCATAAGCCTCAACGTGCAGACCACCGGCAACCAGAACGTGCTTCAGGTCACGGATACCGTGAAGCAATACGTCGAGGACCGCAAGCCGACGCTGCCACAGGGCATCAACCTTGATGTGTGGAACGATTCATCGGAGATCCTGCGTGACCGTCTCGACCTGATGACCGAGAACATGCTGATGGGCGCCCTGCTCGTCTTCGTCATCCTCACCATGTTCCTCGAGATCCGGCTGGCCTTCTGGGTCATGGTGGGCATTCCCATCTGCTTCCTTGGAGCCTTTGCGGTGATGCCGCTGGTTGGCATCGACCTCAACATGCTGAGCCTGTTCGGCTTCATCATGGTGCTCGGCATCGTAGTAGACGACGCCATCATCATTGGTGAAAGTGCACACAACTCCATCCACAAGTACGGACCCGGACTCAACAGCGTAGTGCATGGTGCGATGAAGGTGGCCACGCCTGCCACCTTCGGGGTATTGACGACCATTGTTGCCTTCGTGCCGCTACTGATGGTCTCGGGCTTTGCTGCGGCCTTTACCACGTCCATCGGCGCCGTGGTGATCCTGTGTCTGGCCTTTTCACTGCTGGAATCAAAATTCATCCTGCCAGCGCATCTCGCGCACATGGGTCCTGACCACAAGACCGGCTGGCTCGTGAAAGTACAAAAAGCCTGCAATGGCGCCTTTGACCGCTTCGTGACCAACTACTACATCCCCTGGAACCGCATCTGCATCCGCAACCGCTACATCACACTGGCGGGTTTCACGGCGATGCTGATCATTACCGTCGGTGTGATGGGCGGCGGCTTCGTGCGCGTGGTATTCCTGCCGGAAATCCAGGGCGACACCATCCAGGCCAGCATCACGATGGTGGAAGGCAGTCCCGAGGAACAAACTCGAGCAACGCTGCGGCGCGTCGAGGAAGCCGCCATGTCGCTGAATGGCAACTTCCAGTTCCTGGACAAGGAAACCGGCGAGATTTCGACCCAGGTCGTGGATCATTTCCTGGTGGTTTCAAGCTCTGTGGCTTCCGGCACTGCCGCCATTACGCTCGACAAGGATGTGGCCAGCCAGGTCGATACCGACCTGATGAACGCGCACCTGCTCAATTATGTGGGCAACATGCCGGGCCTCAAGTCACTGACCTTCAGCTCGGGCTTCAGCATCGGCGGCACACCGATATCGTTCCAGCTGGTGAGCGAGGACGCTGCCCAGCTCACCGCTGCCGCCGGCGAACTCGAGGCCAAGCTGCGCACCTACAACGGCCTGATCAACATTCGCAATGAAGCGGTGAGCAACAAAGACGAGCTGCGCCTGGCGATCAAGCCGCAGGCAGAAGTCATGGGCCTTACGCTGACCGACATCAGTAACCAGGTCCGCAATGCCTTTTACGGCTCGCAGGCGCAGCGCATGCAGCGTGGCGATGACGAAGTGCGCGTGATGGTGCGCTATCCCGAAGACGAACGCGTCTCGATCGGTGATCTCGAGGACATGGTGATCCGCACTACCGGCAACGACCTCGTACCGTTCGATACCGTGGCCCAGTTCAGCCTGCAACCCGGCTATGCCCGCATCAATCGCGTGGAAGGCGAGCGCTCGGTAGCTCTGAGTTCGGACATCATCGAGGCACAGGTTGAACCGGGTGAAGTGATCAAGGATCTGGAAGACAACTACTTCCCGGAGTTGTTCCTGCGCTATCCGGGCGTGAACTACCGCACCGATGGTGGTACCGCCGAGCAACAGAGCATCGTGCAAGACATGGCGCGAGGCATGGTATTGGCCATCTTCGGCATCTATGCGCTGCTGGCGGTCCCGCTGAAGTCCTACACGCAGCCCCTGATCATCATGGGAGTGATCCCCTTCGGCGTGATCGGCGCCGTATTCGGCCACTGGCTCATCGGCATCCCGCTGAACTTCCTGTCCATTCTCGGCATCATCGCGCTGTCCGGAGTGGTGGTGAACGACAGCATTGTCGTCGTGGATTTCGTGAACCAGGCCCGGAAAGAAGGCGTGCCCATGCTGGACGCCGTGCTCAATGCCGGTGCGCAGCGCTTCCGCGCCATCATGCTGACCTCGCTGACCACCTTCTTCGGCCTGGTGCCGATCCTGCTGGAAACCAGCATGCAGGCACAGTTTCTGATTCCGATGGCCACGTCCCTGGCCTTCGGCATCGTGTTCGCCACCGTGATCACGCTGTTCCTGATCCCCAGCCTCTACATCATGCTGGAGGACTTCAAGGGCAACACGAAGGAAGTGGACGCGCGGCTGGTGCCGGCCTGAGCTTCGTCTGCTATTGAGGATTTTCCAGGGCTTCGGGCTTGCTGTGGCAGGGGGCTGGATACATCCGGGCTCTCTGTTTCAGGCCACAAAAAAACCCGCCAGTGTGAGCTGGCGGGTTCAAATTGCCGAATGGGTCGACAAGGGGGACTGTAAAACCTGATGGCGGAACTCAGCTGTTGCCGTTGCTTTCGCGTGCCAGCAAGGCATCGACGCGGGCTTCATACTCGGCGCGCAGCTGGTCACGCTGACTGGTGTATTCGTCACGCGCCTGCGCCAGGGCCTGCGCTTCTTCAGCGGACAAGGCCACCACGGTCACCACCGGCTTCGGCAATGCACGCGCCTGCGGTTTGGCGTCTGTGCCAGCCCAGGCCAGCGCAGGCATCAGGGCTACCAGCAACACTGCAACGAGCTTGTTGATTACGTGTTTCATGACTTGCTCCTTTTCACCTGTAGTTCCCGTGCTTTCCGGGGATGTGTGCAATATAGGTGAGGAAACAGCAAGAATTCGGCAGCAATCCGGGATCAAGCGAGGATCAAGCGAGGAGCAAACGCGCAGCAATAGCGCAGGAGACGTGCACAATGCCGCAAGCACTGCAACAAGGCACAAGCGCTTTGCATGGAGATCAGGCGCGACGCTTGCCAAGGGCGGAGAGCATGGAACCAGCCACCACCAGTACGGCACCGCTATAGGACCACAGGTTCAGTTCACTGGAGCTGTAGTCGTTGGGCCACAGCCACACGGCCAGCGGCATGCAAACGATGGTGACAACCGGCGCCAGTGCGATGACTGCACTGACCTTGGCGGCCTGCCACACGCGCATGGCCTCCGTGAACGCGCCGTAGCCAAGCACCATGTTCATGCAGCCGTACAGCAGCACCACCAGTGGCAACCAGCCCAACGCCGCGATGGACAAGGGCGCACTGAAGA
>JBIIWP010000136.1:0-6593 GCA_044338855.1 Pseudohongiellaceae bacterium
GACTCCATCCCCCTGACTGCCCGCCTGAGTACCAGTCAATCAGACCCCGGGCGGGCGCGGGGGCCCGCCCCAGCGTAACCTTAATATGACGGGAGCGGAGTTTCGGGTACAATCGCGCACCTTTTTCAGCCCCTCCCCATCTTCCGGAACATTCCCCCAGGTAATCCCCGTGATTGAGACCATTCGCAACATCGCCATCATCGCGCACGTCGACCATGGCAAAACTACCCTCGTCGACAAGCTGCTGCAGCAGTCCGGCACCCTGGGAGCATCGCGCGGCAAGGACGTGGAGCGCGTGATGGACTCCAATGACCAGGAAAAGGAGCGCGGCATCACCATCCTGGCCAAGAACACGGCAGTGCGCTGGAAGGACTACCGCATCAACATCGTAGACACGCCTGGCCACGCCGACTTCGGCGGCGAAGTGGAGCGCGTATTGTCGATGGTCGATTCCGTGTTGCTGCTCGTGGACGCCTTCGACGGCCCCATGCCGCAGACCCGCTTCGTGACGCAGAAAGCCTTTGCACGCGGCCTGAAGCCCATCGTGGTCATCAACAAGGTGGATCGTGAAGGTGCGCGTCCTGACTGGGTGCTCAACGAAGTATTTGATCTGTTCGACAAACTCGGTGCCACCGATGAACAGCTGGATTTTCCTGTGATCTATGCCTCGGGCCTGCAGGGTCGCGCTGGTCATGATCCCGCCGCACTCGAAGACAATCTCGAATCGCTGTTCCAGCTGGTGGTGGACAAGGTGCAGCCGCCGCAGGTGGACCTCAATGGTGGTCTGCAGATGCAGATCAGCGCGCTGGATTACTCCTCGTACCTTGGCGTCATCGGCGTCGGCCGCATTTCACGTGGCAGGGCGCGCGTGAACCAGCAGGTCGTCATCCTTGACCGCGAAGGCAAGAGCCGCAAAGGCAAGATCGGCCTTATCAAGACGTACATGGGTCTCGATCGTGTGGATGCACAGGAAGCCAATGCCGGCGACATCATCTGCATTACAGGCATCGAAGAGCTGAATATCTCTGACACCATTTGCGATCCGGAATTTCCCGAGATGATGTCGCCGCTGACGGTGGACGAGCCCACCGTGACCATGACTTTCCAGGTCAACGATTCACCCTTCGCCGGCCTCGACGGCAAATACGTTACCTCGCGCAACATCAAGGAGCGTCTTGAGCGCGAGTTGATCCACAACGTCGCCCTGCGCGTGGAACCCGGCGAAACCGCTGACAAGTTCAAGGTGTCCGGCCGTGGCGAACTGCATCTGTCGGTACTCATTGAAACCATGCGTCGCGAAGGTTTCGAGCTGGCCGTGTCACGTCCGCAGGTGATCACGAAGATGATCGATGGCGAGATGCACGAACCCTACGAAACGCTGGTGATTGACATCGACGAACAGCACCAGGGCGGTGTGATCGAGGAGCTGGGCAAGCGCAAGGCCGAGATGCAGGAGATGAACAACGACGGCAAGGGCCGCACGCGTCTCACCTTCATCATCCCAACGCGCGGCCTCATCGGCTTCCGTTCGCAGTTCCTAAGCATGACCTCCGGCACCGGTATTCTCACGCACATCTTCGATCACTTCGGTCCGATGAAGCCTGGCGACATCGGTACGCGCAACAACGGCGTGCTGGTTTCGAATGTGCGCGGCAAGACTCTGGCTTACGCCCTGTTCACGCTGCAGGAACGTGGTCGCCTGTTCATTCCGCCGAACATCGAAGTGTATGAAGGCATGATCATCGGCCTGCACAGCCGTGAGAACGATCTGGTGGTGAATCCCACCAAAGCCAAGCAGCTCACCAACATCCGCGCTGCCGGTACCGATGAGAACATCATCCTGACGCCGCCGATCCGCCACAGCCTGGAACAGGCCATGGAATTCATCGACAGCGACGAGCTGGTGGAAATCACGCCGATCAGTATCCGCCTGCGCAAGCAGTACCTGACCGAGAACGAGCGCAAGCGCTTCTCCCGCAACAAGGACTGATGCGATATTTGCCGGACATGAAAAAGGGGCCATTGGCCCCTTTTTCATGCATGGACGTCAGAAGGAGTATTGCGCCTTCATCCACAAGGTGCGGCCCGGCTCGTTGATGCGGGCGATCTGGTCGAAGCCCGGGATCATGGCGCCGGCACGGCTCACATGTTCTGCATAGGTGGCATCGAGCAGGTTATCGATACCGGCCGTCACCAGCACCTGCTGCGTTGCGCGCCAGCCGGCATTGAAGGACAGGATGTCGGCTGCTGAGGTGGGTCCGAAGTCCTGGCCCACGATGTTGCCCTTGCCGATATCCACGCGCTGCTGGCTCGCCAGCGACCGCCACAGGACACCTGCAGTCCAGTCGCCACGGTCGTAGTACACGCCGAAGCGTGCTTCCAGCGGCGGCAACTGGGCCAGGGTGGTGCCGTCGGTGTCATTGGCGCCACGCACTGAAGCCAGTGAGAGCTCCGCACGCCAGTTGGTGGCAAAACGGTACTGGCTGTCGAACTCAACTCCCCACGAATGCGCATCGATGTTGCGCACGATGCTGGTGCTGCGCAGCGCCGGCATACCCATGCCCGGCATGCCACCCATTGCCATCGCCTGCTTCATCACGCCGGACTGGATCATCATGTAGTCATCCACATTGCTGTGGAACAGCGAGAGGCTGGCCTGCAGTTTGTCGTTGCGGAACAGCAAGCCGGTGTCGATCTGGGTGTTGCGCTCGGCTTCCAGCGAAGCGGTGGCAGCCAGTGCGGTGGCCGTTTCCTTGGTAAGTTCCCAGTAGTCGGGAAAGCGCTCGTTGTGGCCCACGCCGGCGTACCAGGTGAAGCCGCTGGCGCCAATGGTATCTTCGTAGCGCAGGAAGCCGCTGTGCAGGGTGTCTTCGCGTTGCATGCCGGCCTGCGGATTGGCAACGCTCGTCATCATGCTGAGGGGGATCATGCGGCGCTGGTCTTCCACCTGCCAGTCGTCCATGCGCAGCCCGGCGATGATGCGGTTGTCGTCGCCCAGGCTCCATTGTGCTTCGCCGAACAACCCGAGCTGGGAGAATTCTGCATCATCGCTGCGCGCCAAGGTGTTGAATGGCTGCATGAGCTGGTTCATGGTGTTGCGGCTGGTGTGGCTGTTGCGCTGGGCGTCGATACCAAGATCCAGCGCGAGCCAGGGCAGGGGTGCCAGGGACAGCGCAAAGCGCGCACCTTCGGTCGTGCGGTCGGGATTCATCGCGACCGGCATGGCTGGCATTCCGGCAGGCTGGCGCAGGCTGTAGTTGTCCATCACGTGGTCGACGTAGTTGTGATAAGCCTGCACTTCGTAGCCTTCGACCAGGCCGGGCAGGCCGCTGCGCGTGAATTTGAAATTGAGGTTCTCGCGCGAAAACTTGCTGCCATCGACGCCGCGATCGGCATAGGCGGCTTCGCCGTCGCTGAAGGCCGTGCTGACTTCAACACGCGTATGGGCATCGGGGGTCCAGGCCAGGGCCAGCTGGCTGTTCCAGCGCTGGTACTGCGAGTGGATGTCGTTGCCATCACCATCAGCATAATTGTCGGCGCTTGAATTCGAGGCGTTGCCGCGCAGTTCCCATTCGGGCGAGCGGTACTGCAGATCCACCACCTCGTCATGCCGGCCGAAGCTGGCGCCCAGCACACTGCTGTGCAGTTTCCAGCCACTGTCTTCGGGCCGGGCAGGATTGCGTTCGAACAGCACCACGCCGGCTGAGTTACCAGGGCCATGTTGCACGCTCTGTGGGCCCTTGATGACGCGGATAGTGTCGAAGGTTTCCGGGAATACATACGCCGTAGGTGGATCCATCCGGTTGTTGCAGCCGCCCAGAATCATCTCATCGTTAACCAGCATCGACAGGCGCGAGCCGGCCATGCCGCGCAGAATGGGATCGCCATCCGTGCCGCCTTTGCGGATCACGGAGAAACCCGGGATGGTTTTGAGGTAGTCGGCACCGTCGTGTGCCGGCAGCGGCTGGCGCGGGCGCTTGGGATCAGTGATGAGTTGCAGTGGTGAGCTGGTGCGCACACCTGTGACTACCAGTTCTTCGACCTGAGCGTGATGTTCGTGCTGGGCGTGGACGGCCGGGGCCAGGGCCAGCATGACGGCGAGGGACAATGGCTTGCAGCGGTGCATGGAAACTCCAGGGGGCAACGACAAATGACGCTGCGAATTATAGAAAGTCCCTTGCTCTACTCCGATGCGTCATATTGTCGCAGTACGCGGCTACAATGGCCTTGGCAAATACAGGAGCAAGAGATGCTGGCCTTGTTGCAACGGGTTAAGGAAGCGAAAGTGGAAGTGGAGGGTGAGCTGGTCGGTGCCATCGGTCAGGGCCTGCTGGTGTTCCTCGGCGTGGAGCGTGATGACGGTACTGCCGAAGCTGATCGTCTTCTGCGCAAGGTGCTCGCCTATCGCGTATTCAGCGATGCGGACGGCAAGATGAACCTGAGCGTGCAGGACGCGGGTGGCGGGGTGCTGGTGGTATCGCAGTTCACGTTGGCGGCGGACACGCAGAAAGGGTTGCGCCCGAGTTTTTCCAGCGCCAAGCCGCCAGCCGAAGCAGAACAGCTGTATGACTACTTCCTGCAACAGGCGCGAGGCTTGCATGGCCCCGTGGCCAGTGGCCGCTTCGGTGCCGACATGCAGGTAAGCCTCATCAATGACGGCCCCGTCACCTTCCTCCTGCACTCGTAGGGGCGGGCCCCTGTGCCCGCCCCTACGGGGTGGCGGGAGTTTCGTCGGGATCGGGTTTGTAGAGGAAGCGACTGCCCAGCAAGCCCAGTTCGAACAGCCCCCACATAGGCAGCGCCATGAAGAACAGCGACAGCGGATCCGGCGGTGTCAACGGCACAGCCACCACGAAGCAGCCTACGATGATGTAGGGCCGCTTCTCGATAAGATCCTGCGGTGTCGTAACTCCGGACAGTACCAGCAGGATGGTGGCCACCGGGATCTCGAACACGATACCGAAGATCAGGAACAGTGCCATCACGAAGTTGTAGTAGGCGCCCATGTCCGTCATCACGGCGACAGTATCGGGTGCCGAGTTGATGAAGAAATCAAATACAAAGCCCAGTACCACGTAATAGCAGAACGCGAGACCTGAGTAGAACAGCGCCACGCTCGACACCAGAATGGGCAGGGTGACGCGAATTTCATTCTTGTACAGGCCGGGCGAGACGAAGGCCCAGGCCTGGTGCAGGATGTAGGGCACCGACAGGAACAGTGCGACCATGAAGGTCAGCTTCATGGGTATCATGAAGGGGTCCATCGGGTTCGTGGAGATGATGTCGTTCTCCAGCTGGCTCGTCAGCGGGTCGGACACGAAGGTATAGATCTCGTTGGCCCACGCGAACATGAGCAGGAACAGCACCAACACGCAGGCCACGCTGCGCAGGATGCGGTCACGCAGTTCCAGCAGATGCGAGACCAGCGGTTGTTCCTTGGGATCGGTGTCGGCGGAAGCGGTCATGCTCAGGGTTTCGTCGTTTCAGCCGGCGCGGCGGCAGGGGCTGCTTCGGGTGAGTTGCTGGCGGCAGGTGTGCCTGCCTCTGGGGGCAACTCGGCAGACACTGTCGGAGTGGCAGCGGGACCCTTGCTGGTCATGGCTGCCGCCTCAGATTCGAGTTCCACATTCTTGCGGATGGTATCCGCTTCCTTCTTGATCGAGCTGATGGAGTTCTGCACCGTCGACTGCGTGTGGCGGAACTTCTCCATGATCTCTTCGTTGCGCAGCTGGCGGCGGATCTCGTCGGCGCCGATCTCTTTTTCGATGTCGCTCTTGATGCTGTTGAAGCTGCGACGCAGGCGACCGATCCACAGGCTCACGGTGCGAATGGTGCCAGGCAGCTTTTCAGGGCCGAGCACCACCAGGGCTACGATGCCCACCACCAGGATTTCGAGAAAACCGATATCAAACATCAGGATGCGTCAGCGAGGAGGCCAAGGCTCATTTCTTGTCTTCGACCTTCTCGGCCTTCACGTCGATAGTGGAGCCACCTTCGCCTTCCAGCTGTTCCGGGGCCTTGTCGCCCTTGTCCTCACCCATGGCACTCTTGAAGCCCTTGATGGCGCCGCCAAGATCGGAGCCGAGGTTCTTCAGCTTCTTGGTGCCGAACACCAACAGGATGATCACCAGTACGATGATGAGTTGCCAGATACCAATGCCGCCTACGCCCATGACATGCTCCTGAATAACCTTGATTGATCGGATTGCACGCGATTGTATCAGCCGCGCGCGGCTTTTTCTGCCAGGCCCGAAGTGCCGAAGCGGCGCTCCAGTTCCTGCTCTATTTCGTCGGGGCTGATACCCAGTTGCGCCAGCATCACGAGGCTGTGGAACCACAGGTCTGCCGTTTCATAGACCAGTTTGCTGCGGTCGGCGCCTTGTTCCACATCGCGTGCCGCCAGGATGGTTTCCACGGCTTCCTCGCCCACTTTTTCGAGGATCTTGTTGAGTCCGGCATGCTGCAGCTTGGCCACATAGGAAGAATCGGGGCTTGTACCCCGGCGTGCCTCAATGATGGCCGCGATCTTGTTCAGCGTTTCGCTCATGTCCTCAACCTGCCTTGCCTTGCTTGTCGGCGTAAATCTCCGCCGG
>JBIIWP010000137.1:0-6592 GCA_044338855.1 Pseudohongiellaceae bacterium
TGAAACACTGCTGATATCCACAAACAGGACAGGCAACAGCAATGCGGTGAGCCCTGGCGACAATCTTTTGGACTTCATGAACCAGCATAATGCGGCGCTGCGCAAAGGTACACCGTGATTTTTTTTGGCTGACACTGGAATTTGCTTTTTCATTTGAAACTCTCCCGGTTTATGTTCACTCGGGATGGTTCCAAGCATTAAGTGTGCCAGCGAAAATTCTTATCAAGGTTCGATAAGAACGTGAGGCTGTGTTGTACCTTGTTGCCGTGAACGCTGCATTCACAATCAAACTGCTGATTTAATTCATTAACTGTTCTTCTATTTATTGATTATTTTCCGCTTGTTGACTGCTGCAAGAATCCGTTGTCTTGCTCGCAGATTTCTCTAGCTTTTTCTACATGCAAGAAGGTTGGCTTTTCCTTGGTGCATCGCCCTCTGTTCGCACACTTATTTTGCAAGCAACAGGATTGGCACAGAGAGCAACTTGCCAAAGTGCCTTTTCCTGGCGGGAGCTTGCCTCCATAGGGAGTGTTGTGTCTCGACATTTTTACGCATGCGTAAAAGGCCAAACACTACAGCAGCGCTTATGGGTTGGCCGCCTCCGCAGATACTGATCCGCATGAATCAGCACTCTTTCTGTGCGCCACCTGACACCCCAGCGCCACCCAGGCCCTTGTTTGCGGCCATTTCTCCGAGTGGCATGGTATATGCATTATCTCAGTACAGTTTGTGTACTGTGCTTTGCCGCCCAGAAAACCAATTGCTCCCGTTCAGGCATTCGGCAATGAACATGAAAATCAGCCATGAAGAACATGCGGATATATGTGATGACAGCCTGGAGAACCTGCAAAAGGAACTCAGAACAGTCCGCGTCGATGACGTAATCTCAAAGCCACAGGTAAGAAGGGAATTCAACGGAATTGAAGATCTCGCAAGCTCTCTCCTTACGGAAGGGCAGCAAACTCCCATTATCGTCTTTCCACCCAACGATCAAGGCAAGTACGTAATCCAGAAGGGTGAGCGGCGCTGGCGTGCCTGCAAGTATGCAAACATCCCCTTCATCGACGTCCTTATCAATCATCAGTCACAGAGCGACCTTGACCAGACTGCTGGTGAACTCATCGAGAACATCCAGAGGGAAGAACTGACCGCTATCGAGATTGCCAATGCGCTCGAGGCCTTTGTGGCACAAGGCTGGAAGCAGGTTGATATTGCCAGGCGTATTGGAAAGTCACAGAAGTTTGTCAGCTCTTATCTGGGATTGGGCAGGCTACCGGAGTGCGTGCTAGCGCTGTACGAGAAGCAGGTATGCACGGATGTCGACACTTTGAATATCCTGAGAAAGCTTTATGAGATTGATCCTGAGAGCTGCAAGCAGGTTTGCGGTGAAGCTGTAAGGAAAGGGATATACAGAAGTCGTTGCCGGGAGCTCCTGGTCTCCTGCGAATTGATTCTCAGGGCAAGTGCTGCCACAGCAGGAAAATCACCGCCCGGTTCCGGTGCTGCCGTGATTGCAGCATCGGAGAAGTACTTCTTCATTTCTCCTGATTCTCTTACTGTTGAAGTCATGCTCAGGATTGGCAGAAGACGAACCAAAGGAGTACTGCTGCTTGACCGTGCCTCTGCCTCCGAAGATCTCGCGTGGGTCAAGGTAAAGTCAGCCGACGGGGATGAGATTCATTCAATCAAGGCCTCAAGGTTGCAAGTGCTCAGGATCAAGAAGTCACCGTCACGCGAGTAGGGTGCAGGAGGGCTTTGCTTCGTTACTCGTTGCTGCCATATGCCGGTTATACTGTCGCCAGCACACTCGCGCCAGACCGGAATCTAGTATGGACTATGGAATCAACTACAAGAGCAACCCTCTGCATGGAGTGAGTCTGAAAACCATGCTGACCGAGCTGGTCGATCATTACGGTTTCGAAATTCTCTATGCCTATCTGTATATAAACTGCTTCAAGACCAACCCGAGCATTGCGTCCAGCGTCAAGTTCCTGAACAGTACCGATTGGGCACGCGAGAACGTTGAAGGGTTCTACCTGTATCAGTTCAAAGGCTTGCCCAGAGCGTCTGCCGAACAGTTCTTGTTGCCTCCCCGGGACCGGGTTATCCCCGAAGGCCAGGTACCCGGCAAGCCTGCTGAACTCAGTCTGGAAGATGCCGAGCAGTTGCGCGCCAAGCGGGCGAAGAAAGCCGATGGATTCCGCTCTGGCCCCGGCCGCAGCACCGCTGCCCTGCGGGGTCGAACCGCACCAAAGCGCGAGAACAGCAGTGATATCGATCCTTGGGCAAAATCGAGGAAGTAGTCTGCCCGCTCGATCACACCGGTCTGTGTATCGTCACGCACAGTAAGTACCGCTACGCCCATGCTGGTGCCACAAACGTGTTCGATGACCGAACCGGCTTGCGCTGACCTGGCCAGATAGCGATCAGACAGGCGTGCCTGGATAATCTCTGCGGTGGTGGCCCGCCTGCTGGCTGACGTAGTCTGGTCGAGGTATTTCACGAGCAGCCGGGGGTTGGCGGGGCGGGTGACAGAGGCGGGATGTGCCCATACACTTCTCCTGCGTGAGTGCAGCACCCAGCCTTTATCCGTCATACCCACATCAGCAGTTGCAAACTCCGGACGTCACATGCTTTTGCCCAGGATCATCAAGGAGCCACTCGTCCACTTCCTGCTGGTCGGCTCGCTGGTGTTCCTGCTTACAGGCTGGTTGTCCCCGGCCAATGAGTCAGGTTCCGATACCATCACCATTGATGCGTCAGTGATCGCCGCGGTATCACGTACTTACGAGTTGCAGATGGGTGAAGCGCCGGGGCCTGAGCAGTTGGAAAACCTCCTGACGGGCTTCATACGCGATGAAATCCTGTACCGCGAAGCGCTGCGTGCTGGTCTTGCAGCCAACGACGACATCGTCAGACGCCGCCTGATCCAGAAGATGGAGGACATGAACAGCCTTGGAGCCGAACTGGACCGGCAGGACCGCAGCGATCTTGCGGCGTACTATCAGGCGAATCCGGATTTGTTCCTGCAACCCGCGCTGGTGTCGTTCACCCATGTCTATTTCGACCCGGACCATAAGGGCGGCGAGAGTGCCCACGCGCGGGCCCTGCAAGCCTTGCCCCTGCTGGCGGCGTCTCCCCCGCTTGCGCCGCTCGGCGACAGATTCCCGCTGCAGCCCAGCTATGATCGACTGACGCTGCGCAATGCTGCCCAGTTGTTCGGGGCCACGCCCTTCACCAAAGCCCTGTTTGAGTCTCCGTTGCAACAATGGGCAGGCCCCTTCGAATCAGGCTATGGTTGGCATCTGCTGTTCGTGACGGAGCTCGGCGCGGCCGAGTTGCCAGCCTTCGACGACATCGAAGCCCAGGTTGCCAGGGTTTACCGGGACGCCATGCAGCGTGGGGCAGCAGAACGGGCCTTCGACACCCAGAAACAGCGCTACCGGATTTCCCGCAGCAACTGACGCCTTGCAACACGACAACGGACTACACGATGAAAGCAGCTTTCTCCCGGCTCACCCTTTCCCCATTTTCGTCGGTGTCGTCGCTTGCCCTTATGGCGCTGCTGTCCAGCTGTGACCAACCCGCCCCTGTGGATACGACCGCCGCAAATCCAATGGCCGTGATTGCACAGCCCAGCCCGGCGCCGCAGCAGATGCAGGCCTGGTTCGGTGATCTGCACTTGCACACGGGGTACTCATTCGACGCAGCTGCTTCCGCGACCAACACCACGCCGGATGACGCTTATCGCTACGCCAAAGGCGAGGCGGTTCCCTATTTCGGACGTATGGTGCAGCGCCGTGCACCGCTAGATTTTCTGGCGGTGACCGATCATGCCGAATACCTTGGCGTGGCCTTCGATGCACAGGATCCGACCGGCCCTTTCGGCGCCACTGCCTGGCCACAGCGCCTGCGTGATGCCGGCGGCATGGTCGAGTTCCTGCGCTTTTTTGCACCCAGCGGCTTCCGTGGCGAAGCGCCGATCGAGGAATTCATCGAGGAAGATCTGCTGCGTTCAAACTGGCAGCGCCAGATCGATGCGGCCCAGGCCCACTACCAACCCGGAGAGTTCACCAGCTTCGTCGCTTTTGAATGGTCGCCGATGCTGGGTGGCGCCCATCTGCACCGCAACGTGATCTTCCGTGGCCCTGAATTTCCGGAGCTCCCCTATAGCGCCATCGATTCCCGTAACCCCGAGGACCTGTGGCGCTATGCCGAGGCGCAGATGAAGTCCGGCAAGGATCTGGTCCTGATTCCGCACAATGCCAACCTCAGCCAGGGGCTGATGTTCGCGTTCCGGGACTACGACGGCGAGCCACTGGATGAGGTATACGCCCAGCGGCGCAGCAACCTGGAGCGGCTGGTGGAAATAACCCAGATCAAGGGCACCAGCGAAACACGTCCGGAATTTTCACCCACGGATGAGTTCTCCAACTTTGAGCTGCTGGACTGGGATACCGACAATCCAGCGATCGATCTGGCCGGAGGCTTCGTGCGCACAGCCTACCAGCGTGGACTGCAGCTGCAGGAAGCCCTGGGCACCAACCCCTTCAATTTCGGCCTGGTCGGCAGTTCCGATTTTCACTCCGGAGTGTCCTCCAGCGAGGAATACAATTACCCCGGTGGCCTGGGAGACAGCGACGAGCAATCGGACCCGGCGCAGGTGTTGCAGTCGATCAACCCCTTGATGCAGAGCCCCACCACGGTGATGAGTGCCAGCGGCCTTACCGGCGTCTGGGCTCCGGAAAACACGCGCGAAGCCCTGTTCGATGCACTCAAGCGGCGCGAAGTATTTGCCACATCGGGCCCGCGCCTTCAGGTGCGTTTCTTCGCCGGCTGGCATTACCCGGAAGCCCTGCTGGATGACGTCAACTGGGAACGCCGTGCCTATGATGAAGGTGTGCCGATGGGCGCCGACCTGAGACCCGATCCGGCAGGCAGCTCCGCACCGCGCTTTGTTCTGCAGGCTCTCAAGGATCCTGATTCAGGGAACCTGGATCGTATCCAGATCATCAAGTTGTGGCTGCAGGACGGCCAGCCGCAGGAGAAGATCTTTGACGTACTCTGGTCTGGTGAGCGCGTACCGGACCCGGCAAGCGGCAAACTGCCAGCCGTAGGCAATACTGTGGATCCTGCCAACGCGACCTGGAGCAACAGCATCGGTGCCGTTTCGCTGGCCGGTACCTGGACCGATCCCGAGTTCAACGCAGCGCAGGCGGCCATCTACTACGCCAGGGTCATCGAGATCCCGACACCACGCTGGACCACCTACCTTGCTGTGGAAAACGACCTGCCACTGTCGGATGACGTTCCAGTCTCCATCCAGGAGCGGGCCTGGACTTCGCCGATCTTCTACACTCCCTGAGCCGTCAGCACATTCTCGTGGCGGGCTCGCTCATGGCGTGCTCGCCACTGAGAACCTGCACCAGATACTGCTCGGCTGCTGCCAGCGCCTCCCGTGCCCGGGGACTCAAGGTTTCACCCAACTCAAAGACCTCTGCCTGTATGCCGAGCACGAAAATACGGGTGGGCGCCGCGTCAGGCCTGCCCGCAAAAAGCTGTCGCATAAGCTGGCAGATCGCATCAGGAGACTGCTGGTGGGAGTCGAAACGGCCAGAGTCAAGATCCGGCTGGGCAGCGATCTCCCGCCAGCTCACTGGCTGGGTGGCACTTGCGTCGGCATCGACCACGATGACCATTTCATAGCGCTGCCACTGTTCCGCGTTCTCGATCTGAAGCTGATAGACCCACTCCAGATCAACGGCAGCGTCGGGCCAGCCGGCCAGGCGTTCACCGAGACGCTCGATCAGCAGCGGTCCTGCGCCATCATCGCTGCGCAGGGGATTGCCAATGGCTTGCACCAGAATTCTAGCGAGTGAACTCACTGATGACCTTTCCGTCCCGCTCCAACTCCACTTTAAGCGGCATCTTCCCGAGGGCATGGGTGGCACAACTCAAACAGGGGTCGTAGGCCCGGATCGCCACCTCGATCTGGTTCAACATCCCTTCCGTGATAACGGCCTGCCCGCTTACCACTTTCTGCGCGACTTCGGTCACGGACTGATTCATGGCTTCGTTGTTGTGCGTCGTCGATACGATGAGGTTGCACTTTTCGATCTCGCCTGACTCAGCGACCTGATAGTGATGAATCAAGGTGCCCCGTGGCGCCTCCAGAAAGCCGATCCCCTGGGCATGGTGCTCGCGGCGTTCCTGCAAGTGGGTACCCTGAAGCGCCGTGTCATTCAACAGTTCCTGGATCCGCTCTGCGCAGAACAGCATCTCGATCAACCGCGCCCAGTGAAAATGCAGCCCCCTTTGCGAATAGCGGCCATTGGCAGACCGGAACACGTCGAGCTCGCGCTGGGCTTTGGGCGTCGGGATGTAATCGACATTGTTGATCCTTGCCAGCGGCCCCACCCTCACCCAGCCCTTGCGGGGTCCAAGTGATTTTATGTAGGGGAACTTCATGTAGGTCCAGTCCTTGACCTCTTCGGCGTAATGGTCGAGATAGTCGTGATAGTCGATATCGTCCAGAATCGGTTGACCTTCGGGCGACAGGCACCTGAGCACACCGTGATAAAGATCCATCTCC
>JBIIWP010000149.1:0-5189 GCA_044338855.1 Pseudohongiellaceae bacterium
ACCGCGCTTCTGCGTGCAGTCTTACCCGGTACGTGAAGCAAATGGTTGGGTCTGGGTGTGGATGGGCGATCCTGCGAAGGCAGATCCGGGTCTGATTCCCGTGGCTACGGGTCCCGACGATCCGGCCTGGAGCATGCACAGCGGCTATCTCGATTACGAAGCCAACTACCTGCTGGTCAATGACAATCTCTCCGACTTCTCGCACATCGCCTGGGTACACGAGCAGAGTTTTGCCGCCGGTAACAGCGGCGCCTATTCAGTCCCGCCGCGCGTGCAGTTGCTGGAGCGCGGTATCCGTATCACGCGCTGGAACAAGGACATGCCCGCGCGCGGTTACCTGCCAAAGCACCAACGCTACGACCAGTTCATGACCTACGACTTCCTCGTCCCGGGCGTGCTGGTGATGTTCAGCGCCATGTATCCTGCCGGCAGCGCCGACCGCTGCGGTCTCGAGTCGCCGCCGCCGGAGCTCGAACCCGTGACCGCCAACTTTACCTCGCAGGCGGTGACGCCGCTGACCGATGGCAGCACGCGCTATTTCTTCTGCTGGGGCCCGCGCGCCAGTGAGCAGGCAACCAATCCGCAACTGCGCGAGGGCATGTGGCAACTGGCGCAGAAAGCCTTTGCCGAAGACAAACGCATGATCGAGGCGCAGCAGCGTAACATCAGGCTGCAGACCGGTGCCCCCATGCAAGCAATCACCGATGATCGCGGTCCCACCATGATGCGCAAAGTGCTGGATCGTCTTGTCGCGGCCGAACAGCCGGGCAACAGCTCGCGCCGGAATGAAGAACTCCCCTTGAGGAAAGAAGCATGATGAAGCGTTGTTTGTTGTTGGTGCTGGCCGTCTGCGGCAGTGCGCTGGTGTATGCCCAGGAGCTGCCGCGCAGCGCCATTGGCAAGCCTGACCTTTCAGGCATCTGGCAGGTGCAGAACCGTGCTGCCGTGAACCTGTTGTCGCATGTGGCTTCCCACGGTGAGCTCCCCGGCATGGGCGTGGTCGAAGGCGACACGATTCCCTACCAGCCCTGGGCGCGTGAGCAGCAGCAACAGAACTTCGTCAATCGTGCCAGCCTCGATCCGCTGCACAGCTGCTTCCTGCCCGGTGTGCCGCGCATCATGGCCATGGACCATCCTTTCCAGTTGACGCAGACCGACAGCCAGGTGGCGATGAACTTCGAATGGCAGCAAGTGTTCCGCCTTATCCACCTCAGTAACGAGCCGTCGCTCTACGAAGGCATCGAATCGTGGATGGGTCACTCGCGTGGCCAATGGGAGGGCGATGAGCTCGTGGTCACGGTGCGCGATTTCAATGACCGCAGCTGGTTCGACGGCGCCGGCAATTTCCACAGTACGGCCCTGGTAGTCACTGAGCGCTATCGCCTTGTCGACGCTGACACGCTGGCGTATACGGCAACGGTAGAAGATGCGGAAGTATTTACGCAGCCGTGGACCATCAGCCTGCAGCTGTACAGGCAGACGGAGTTCCCGCGTGTGCTCGAGTACCAGTGCCAGGCCGAGAAGGAAGAGGCCAATGGTGACTTCGAACGTGATGCGCGGACCTGGTATCCCGCCGCAATTCCGGATGACAACGCGGCATTCGACGCCACTGCCGGCGCTGCACCGGCGCTGCCTGCGGCAGGTGCCGACATCCCGCGCCTTGCCGACGGCAAGCCCGACCTCAACGGCTACTACATGGCCGACGCCGGCGGTGCCAACTACGGTCTCGAGTTCAGCGAGGGCGGCTTCCTGATGCCACCGGCGCGCGGCGTGGTGGTCGATCCGCCCGATGGCATGCTGCCTTACCAGAGCTGGGCGCGCGCCGAGCGTAACGACCGTATCCTGCCGCACCGGGGCTATGACGACCCTACGGCGCATTGCTTTGTGGCCAGCATCCCGCGCTCGCACTACGTGCCGTCACCGTTCCAGATCGTGCAGACCGACACTCATCTGGTGCAGTTGTTCGAGCGCATGAGCTGGCGTCAGATCGAGCTGGCGCGCAGCGAGTACCTGCCTGACCACATGCGTTTGTGGCAAGGTGATGCGCTGGGACGCTGGGAAGGGGACACGCTGGTGGTGGACAGCCGCAACTACAACGGCAAGGCATGGCTCAACGAGGCCGGCGACGTGATCAGCCACAGGGCGGCAGTGCGGGAAACCTACACACCGGTCAGTGCGGAGCAGGTGATCTACCGCGCCACTGTCAGTGATCCCATTGCCTACACGCGGCCCTGGACCATCGAGATTCCGTTGAACCGCCTGCCGGACGAGCTGCTCGAGGTGGCCTGCCTCGAGGACAACAACGATCTGGGACACCTGCGCGACGTGCGCGACGAGTACCGCGCGGCCCAGGGACAACAATGACGACACAGCCAACTCAAACGAGAGGAGAGCAGGGAATGAAGCCAGGATACATGAAACTTGTCATTGCGGGCGCAGGCCTGCTGCTGGGCGCCGCCGCCCAGGCCCACCATTCCTTTTCCGCCGAGTTCGATTCGAACAAGCCGGTGCAGCTGACCGGCAAAGTCACGGAAATGAAGTGGTCGAATCCACACGGCTGGATTCACATCGAGGTGAGCAACGACGATGGTTCGGTCACCCAGTGGGCGCTGGAAACCAGTGCGGCCAACGCCCTGATCCGCCGCGGCTGGCGCAAGGCCGACCTGCCGCCAGGCACCGTGCTGGTGGTGGAAGGCTGGCAGGCGCGTAATGGCAGCACCACGGCCAATATCAGCTCCGTTACGCTGGAGGATGGACGTCGCCTGTTTGCCGGCACCTCCAACCCTGCCGGACAGGAACAGGCACAGTAAAGCCGCTAATCTACAAGGCTTGACCGCACTGCTTGCAGTAGTTGGCGTCGCGGTCATGCCCCTTGCGACTGCAGTTCTGGCAGACCAGGCCGAAGTCGTGGGTGTCCTGCTTGCGCTGTGACTGGAACTCGTTCATCAGCTCTGAACTCACGATGCCCGTGGGCACCGCGATGATGGCGTAGCCCGTCATCATCGTCATGGATGCAATGAGACGGCCAAAGTCCGTATGCGGCACGATGTCGCCGAAGCCCACGGTGGTCATCGTTACAATGGCCCAGTAGATGCTCACCGGAATACTGGTGAACCCGTTCCCGGGCCCCTCCACCAGGAACATCACGGCGCCGAACACCACCTGCAGCGTCAGCACGCAGAATATGAACACCAGTATCTTGCGCCGCGACTGCCACAGCGCGCGCGACAGGACGTTGGCCTCTCCCATGTAACGGATCAGTTTGAAGATGCGGAAGATGCGCAGCACCCGCAGGATGCGGATCACGATGAGGAAGGAGGCTTCCGGCCAGATGAAGGCGAGGTAAGTCGGCAGGATCGAGAACAGGTCCACCAGCCCGAAGAAACTCATGGCATAGCGGCGCGGCGCGCTGCTGCTGTAGAGCCGCAGCAGGTATTCCAGCGTGAACAGTACCGTGAAACCCCACTCCAGCACCCGGAACTGCAGCAGGAAGCGCGTGTGCAGGTCTGCCACCGAGTCGAGCAGCACAGCCAGCACGCTGAAGAGGATGGCGACGATCAATACGATATCGAAGAGGTGCCCGGCCGGGGTCTCGTAGCCGAAGATGATCTCGTTGAGTTTGGCGCGCAGGCTGCCCGGGGGGTGACCATGATGCTTGCCATCGTCGCTGCGGAGCTGTTTGTCGTTCATGCGCGTGATCACTTCACCATGTAGAACCAGATTTTGATCCCTGCATGGTAGCGCGCACCGGAACATATGAAGATGTATTTATTGAGCCAATCGTACTTGCCTTCCGGCGCCTTGAAGCGGGGATTGGTGCGGAAGTAATACTCGGCAGGATCCACTGCTTCGCCGGCCATCAGGCGCTGCATCACCGCATCCGGCCCGTGGCGCAGGCCGAAATTCTGTACCTGGATCACTGCGCCATCATCGGTGCGGATGGCGTAGGTTGCCTCGACCTGGGTCACGCCATCGTCGCGCGTGTACTGCCAGTCGGCGCCCCCCACCGGCACGAAGGTGCCGCGCATGTCCGGTCCCTCGAAGTGGCCGTCAAGGATGGGAATGATGCGCCGTTGCCCTTCGTAGGTGGGGCCGATCAGGATCGGCGCGCCCAGCTTGGCTTCGGCGGTGAACACAAGTTCGCAGGTAGGGACGATCATTTGGCGGTCCTGTCGTTATTGTAGTGGTCCTAGTGTAACCCGGTCTGAAGTCGCTTCTGCACACTGGCGTTGTCCTACCGGGCAAGGCAGGGCTTTTCGCAACTGCCGGCACGGGGTACATTCGCTGCTTTCCAAAGGAGAGCCGCATGAAACTTCAGTTACCCGTAGTGGACGACACCCTGGTCTGGGACGCCTTCCTTGATTTATACAAGTTACCGGCGCTGTCTGTAGCCATCGAGCTTGGCATCTTTGAATCGCTGGATGCCCAGCCCGATTCGCCGGAGGGTCTCGCAGGGCGCCGTGACTTTGACCTGCGCGGACTGCGCGCGCTGCTTCCCATGCTGATGCAGCTGGGCTTCCTGCGCGAGTATGGTGGGCGCTATCAGTTGAATGAAGCGGGCAAACAGTACATGTTGCAGGGCAGTCCTTACTTTTGGGGCCATGTTCTGACCCGTGTCGGCAAGACTGTGGGGGCAACCCAATTGCTGCTTGAAACCATCAACCGCGAGCGAGAGCGGGCGGCCACAGCACGTCCCGTCGACGGCTGGGAGGCCGGTCACGTCGATATGGAAATGGCGCGCTCGGTCACGGCTTACATGCACAGCCATTCGATGACCGCCGCCGCGGGCATGTCGCACACCTGCGATTTCACGCCCTTCCGCCGTGTCCTCGACATTGGTGGTGGCTCCGGTTGCTTCTCGATAGCGATGGCTGCTGCAAATCCTGAACTGCGCTGTACGGTCATGGAATTGCCGACCATCTGCACGCTGGCCCAGGGCTACATCGCCGGGGCCGGGCTCTCCGACCGGGTAGACACGACAACGGTGGACATGTTCCGGGCGGCCTGGCCGCAGGGCTACGACGCCCACTTCTTCTCCAACATTTTCCATGACTGGAGCTTCGAGACCTGCCTGGACCTGGCACGCAGCAGCCATGCCGCGCTGCCGCCTGGTGGGCGCATCCTGCTGCACGAAATGCTGCTGGATGACAGCGGCACCGCACCGCTGCCCGCAGTGATTTTTTCACTGC
>JBIIWP010000077.1:0-15272 GCA_044338855.1 Pseudohongiellaceae bacterium
ATGGCAATGGGAACCAAAGGCCAGCAGTTCACCTTCCCGCAGTTGCAGGAATTGTTGGAGCAGGCCGGTTTCCGCAAGGTCAGTTGTCAGACGTCCTATGGATACTATTCACTCGTGAGTGCCGAAAAGTAGCGCGCCAGACGAAAAAAGTTTCGGTCAACGAAAAAAAAAGGTGCAAGCATATCTTGTGAAGTGTTTTACTAAACTGCATTAAAAACAATAATATGAGTAATTTTCTTAAGAAGTCACATAAATAAAAGTGCTTGACAAATGACCACAGTAATATGGGGTGTTTTTGCTTCCCACCACCGGCCTGCCGTGGCAGAATGCCGCCCACTTTTTTACGCCCCGATTTTTTAACTGCAAGCCTCAGGAGCCAATCCACGATGAGCAAAAACAGTCTGTCCGCAGCAATTGAAGCAGCCGGCGGTGCCGTCAATCTGCTTCGCAACTCCAAAGCCGGTATCTATGTATACCCGGTAGTTGCGTCCGAATTCTCCAACTGGCGTTCTGAGCAGATGGCCTGGCGCAACAGCGCCGTGCTGTTCGACCAGACTCACCATATGGATGAAATAACGGTTGAAGGCCCGGACTCCGAGAAGTTCCTGAGCCACGTCGGCATCAACAGCTTTGCCAACTTCAAGCTCAACGTTGCCAAGCACTTCGTGCCCGTGACCCCTGCCGGCCACGTGATCGGCGACATGATTGTATTCCGCGAGACCGAAGAGAAATTCATCCTGGTAGGCCGCGCGCCCACCGCCAACTGGATCCGCTTCCAGGCGTCCTACGGCAAATGGAATGTGCGCCTGTTCCACGACCCGCGCTCCGATTCCCGCCCAGACGGCAAAGCCATCTACCGTACCCACTACCGCTTCCAGATCCAGGGTCCGGATGCCAACAAGATCTTCGAAAAACTGCACGGCGGCCCGATCCCCGAAGTGAAGTTCTTTCACGTAGACAAGATCAACATCGGTTCGCGTCAGGTCATGGCTCTGCGCCACGGCATGGCCGGCGCTCCTGGTCTCGAAATCTGGGGCCCCTACGCCGACAAGAGCTACATCCAGACCACCATCGCCCAGGCTGCCAAAGACGCCGGCGTTGACCTGCGTTTCGTAGGCGCGCGCGCCTACTCCTCCAACACCCTGGAATCCGGTTGGATCCCGAGCCCGCTGCCCGGCATCTACTCCGGTGACGGCATGCTGAAGGACTACCGCGACTGGCTGGGCGCCGACCACTACGAAGCCGTTGGCTCGCTCGGCGGTTCGCTGGTGTCCAACAACATCGCTGATTACTACGTAACCCCCTTCGAATTGGGCTACGACTTCTACATCGGCTGGAAGAAAGAAGACTTCATCGGCAAGGCTGCTCTGGAAGCCATGAAGGCTGCCGGCAACCAGCGCAAGAAGGTCACGCTGGAATGGAACCGTGAGGACGTGCTGAGCACCATCGCCACCGCGTTCGAACCTGGCCTGGCTGCCAAGTGGATCGACTTCCCGAACCACAACTACAGCTCCAGCAACGCTGACGAACTGCTGAAAGACGGCAAGCGCGTGGGCATGTCCATGTTCAACGGCTACTCCTACAACGAGCGCTGCCTGCTGTCGCTGGCCGTGGTTGATGCCAGCGTACAGGTTGGCGACATCCTGACCCTGAAGTGGGGCGAAGCGGTCAACTCCGCCAAGACCTCCATCGAACCGCACCGTCAGGTGGAAATCCGCGTGAAGGTCGCTCCGACCCCGTACGCACAGGATGCTCGCGAAAATTACGCCGACAGCTGGCGCACCAAAACCAAGTAAGAGGCTTGGGCAGTGCGGGCCTCAGGGCCAGCACTGTGATGCAGGGACACGAAAAGGCGCAACTCCCGGGTTGCGCCTTTTTTTTGGTACTTCGCAGAATCCGGGGGTGGCTTTGGTTGACAGCTTCGCCGAGCCTTTCTGGGCCGCCTGGCTGCTTTGGCGTCAGCTTATGACGTTCTCGGGCTGGCTGCAGGGAGAGGCCGCGGTTGGGGTTGCTGCGGTGGGCTCTGGTGTAGGGGCTGGCGTCTGTGGGGGCAGTGAGCGGGCTGGTGCGCGTCTGCCGCAGCGACAGGCGCGCCCCCGCAGCCAGCCACGGCCCGGCACCCGAGCACCGGAGCACCGGAGCACCGGAGCACCGGAGCACCGGAGCACCGGAGCACCGCAGCCGGCGCCGCCTAGCCCAGCCACAGCCCAGGGCCGAAGCCGAATGCCGAAGCAAGCAACAGCATCACCAAAGCGCAGAAGCGAAGCATCAAGCACCATCGCCCCAGGAATCTGCGAAGAACCTTTTTTATGCCCTTCGCCCGCAAAAACGGTCGACTCAGGCGCTGTCGTTTGCAGTCGTGAGGAATTGTAATATAACGTGAGGCACGCCCGACCAGATACAGCCTCCCATGCCCAAGATTGAAAAGAATCCCCGCGAGGACGGTGAATACCTCAATTCCCTCGCGCGCGGCCTCGCCGTGCTGCGCTCCTTCAGTCGCGACAAACCCGGCATGACGCTCAGCGAGCTGGCTGCACACACGGAACTGAATCCCGCAGTAGTGCGCCGCTGCCTCAACACGCTTATGCATCTGGGCTACGTGACCAAGAAGGACAAGCTGTTCCTGCTCCGCCCCGAAGTGTTCAGCCTCGGCTCTGCATATATCGAATCGATGAACCTCGAGGAGGTCATCACGCCAAGCCTGCAGCGGGTGCGTGACCTCACCGGCAACAGTACTGCGATGGCCATCATGTCCGGTGCCGATGTCCTGTTCATGGTCTACGTATCCACCAAGCTGCTGACACGCGTGGTGGCAGGGGTGGGGACCCGCTTTCCCGCGCATGCTACGTCCGCCGGTCGCGTCCTGCTGGCCTACCTGGACAAGGACCAGCTCAACCAGTACCTCCACAGCGTCGATCTGCTGCCACTGACTGACCGCACGGTAGTGTCCAAGTCACGACTGCGCTCCCTGCTGCTGGATGTGAAGAAGCAAAGTTATGCTGCCACTCAGGGCGAACTCGACTTTGGCGTGGTGTCCGTGGCCGTACCGCTGCATGCCGAGGACGGCAGGGTAATTGCCTCGCTGTCCTGTTCGACATCGCTGGCACGCCAGAACCTGGACACCATGGTGCGCGACGTGGTGCCGGAGCTGCAGCAGGCTGCGCGTGAAATAGAATACGAGCTGCGCCGCTGCCCGTTGTTGGTACACTCCATTACCAGCTGAAGACACTCTTGCTGGTTGCAGGGTGAAAAGGCACTGTAAATCGGGCCCTACAGAAGCAGTGGGTCAGGTGCATCTCTTTGGATTTGTGCAAGAAAATAGACTTTTCGGGCGATTGGTTGACCAGCATCATGCAAAGGCTTGAGTCGCCCCGGGGTGCGGTATAAATTCCGTTTCGCTAAGCGAACAAATGCCCGCTTAAGGTGTTGTTCAGCGAAGCAACCCGAGAATCAACGAAAGCAGAAAAGCAGTAGAAAGTACGTGTCAGCAAGCAACAGCCCGCGCCAGAACGGGCAGTGCGCAGACATGCCATTCCAGGGGATTCATCCTTCCGTAATTGGAGCGGCAACTGCGCCAGTATCGCCGCATGACAACCAACCGGCTGTCAGCGAGAATTTGAACCAACAATCACGAACCAGGCCAGACAAAGGAAATTTCCATGAGAAAGCCAGTCATCACCTTCCTGTTTACCATTCTGCTCAGCACCCTCATGAGTACTGTTGCCTCCGCACAGGAAGGCCATCCGCTCAAGGGCTCATGGATCGGCGAATGGACCGGCAATGAAACCCACGGCGACTTTGTGCTGATGGTGCTGGACTGGGACGGCAAGAATGTCACCGGCGTGATCAATCCCGGTACCGACAACATGGTCATCGAGAAAGTCGAACTGGATCCCTCTGATTGGTCCGTCACCATCGAAGCCAGCGGTTACGTGCTTGAAGGTACCATCCAGCAACTTGAAATCCCGTCGCGCTCCATCTCGGGCACCTGGAAGAATGGTAACCGCAACGGCAACCTTGCCATCTCCCGTCAATAAGCGTCCTGTCTGGACCCACGAGATTGACCACAGAGATCGACAACAGAATCAAGGTGCCAAAATGATGAAATTTCCGCTCAAGAAACACACCCTGCAGCTGGCCCTTGCGAGCTGCCTGCTGGGCGCCGTGGCAGCACCAGTGCTGGCTGAACGTGCTACCCAGGCAAAATTCGATACGACCACCAGCATGACCTTGAGTGGCATCGTCACCAACGTCGACTGGAGCAATCCCTACGCGCACGTGTTCGTCAACGTGACGAATGCCCAGGGCGTCATCGAGAACTGGGCCGTCGAACTCGAAAGCCCCATCACGCTGGCTGCCAGTGGCTGGGGCCGTGACACGCTCAAGCCGGGTGACCGCATCGAAGTGCAGGGCCCTGCCGTCCGCAACGGCACGCGCCAGGTCTGGGGCGAGACCGTCAAGGTTGCTGCTACCGGTGCCACAGTATTCACGCTGAAAGACATGACACCTGTCGCTACCGGCCAGGCTGCTCCACGCTGGCCCGACGGCAGGGTCGCCCTCGGCGCTACCTCCGAAGCCAATGACGGCTACTGGGGTTATCCCTCTGAAACCGCGCTCATCGAAGATGGCGTTGACGTTGGCATGGACCGCTTCGGCCAGCTCGCCAACATCGCCGACGCTTCCAAGGTCGCTCCCATGCAGCCTTGGGCACTCGGTCTTTACCAGAATCGCCAGGCACGTTCGCTGCAGGACGATCCGCTCTGGATCAACTGCAAGCCGCCTGGCGGTCCGCGCCAGTACCAGCACGACATGGGTATCAAACTTGTGGAAGACCTTGAGGGTGAGCGCATCTTCGTGATGATGGGCAGCGGCAACCATAACTTCCGCGTTATCTACCTCGATGGCCGCAGCCAGGAAGGCCAGGTGACAGGTGACGACGACAACCCGCTGTACTTCGGCCGTGCCGTAGGCCACTGGGAAGGCGATACGCTGGTCGTCAACACCACCGGCTTCAACGAAGATTTCTGGTTCAGCAACGGCGGCCTGCCGCATTCCAGCCTGCTGACCCTTGAAGAACGATTCTCCAGGCCTGATCTGGATACCCTGCATTACGAAGTAACAGTAGAAGATCCCGGAGCCTACACCAGAAACTGGACGGCGAGCTGGGACATGAAGTGGGTTGCCGGTCAGGAGTTGCCTGTGCACTTCTGTCAGGACAACCGGCCCTGAGATCGACTTACTACCTTTTGAAGCAGCGTTAACGCGCGGGAGCCACACATGAAACTGAACAGCAAACTGATCCTGAAGACCGTAGCCGCCGGCATGCTGGTGCTGGGTACTGCCATGGGCACCACCAGTGTCCAGGCCCACCACTCATTTGCCGCCGAGTTCGACGCGAACAAAACCATCCAGATCACCGGTATCGTCACCAAGGTGGAATGGACCAACCCCCACGTGTGGATCTATTTCAACGTGAGGGGCGAAGACGGCAAGATGGCCAACTGGGGCGTTGAATTGGGCCCCCCGCACCTGCTGCAGCGCCGCGGCTGGCGCCGTGACACGCTGCAGGTCGGCACCTCGATCGACGTCGACGGCTTCCTGGCCCGCAACGGCAGCGCGCGCGTGAACGCCCGCACCGTAACCGTGTCGGGCACCGGCGGCGCTCCCGGCGAGACCCTGGATGCGGGTTCGAGCCAGCTGGAACGCAATAACGAAGGCTGATCCTTTACACGGATCCATACTACACAGCACGAAGATCCGGGCGTCGTCCCACGTGACGGCGCCCGATCCTGAATCGAGGTATGCATGAAAAAACTGGTACGTCTAACTACCGCCCTGCTTACGCTGGCCGCAGCGCAGGCGCTGTTCGCCCAGCCGCCCGCGCAACAGGCGCCCAGTGAGCCCACGCCTCGCAACGCGGATGGCAGAGCATTGCTGCAGGGTGCGACGCCGAGCGAACGCGGCATCTGGACGCCTGTATTCGGTATCCGCGATCCCGTGGCAACTTACGAAACCATTCCGTTCCAGCCCTGGTCCAAGGCCCTCTACGACAGCCGCCAGGCACACGAACTTGAACCGCATGCACGTTGCAAGGCTTCCGGTGCCGCCCGCCAGTTCATGACGCCCTACGGCGTGGAATTTGTGGAACTGCCCCATCTGAAGCAGCTGTACATCTACGACATCGGTGGTCCGCACACCTTCCGTACCGTGTACATGGATGGTCGTCCGCATCCCGAGAACGTCGAGCCAACCAACTACGGCCATTCCGTGGGCCATTGGGAAGGCGATACCCTGGTGATCGATACCGTGGGCTTTGTCGAAGACTTCTGGCTGGACCGTCGCGGTGTACCGCACACCGACCAGTTGCATACGATCGAGCGCTTTACACGCACCAACAAGAACACCATCGACTACAAGATCACCATCGATGATCCCGGTGCCTATACGGCCGAGTTCACCGGCGGCTTCAACCTGCGCTGGAACCAGGACGAAGAACTGTTCGAGTACGTCTGCCAACAAGCCAATTACGCCGCCGAATTGATGGTGGGCGAGGGCGCCAGCTCCGTGGATCGCAGCAGCAACATCGTACCCTGATACACAGCTATAATGCCGAGGCCGGAACACCTAGCGTGTCCCGGCCTTTTTTATGTCCCGGGAATGGATTCATCCTGTAGTGCAGTGCGCAGGCGGTGCGTGGATGCTCCTAACGCCGCCGGCGCTTTCAAGTCTTCTGGAGTAGTAATGGGTTCGAAAGCAGTAGTGTTCCTGTTGCCTGGCTTGCTATGCGACGCAGCAGTGTGGCGTCACCAGATTGCAGCGCTGTCGTCGCAGTTTGACGTGCGCGTGCCGGATTTTCGTGGCTTTGACGACTTTCGCGAGATGGCGCGCTGCGTACTGCAGGAGGCTCCCGAACGCTTTTCCGTGGTCGGTCACTCGATGGGCGGCCGCGTGGCGATGGAGCTGATGTTCCTGGTACCGGAGCGCATCGACCAGTTCGTGGTGATGGATCTCGGCGTCCATGCGGTACAGCCAGGCGAAAGGGAGCAGCGTATGGTGCTGGTGCATCTGGCCGAGCAGCTCGGCATGGAAGCACTCGCCGACGTTTGGGTACCGCCGATGGTGGCGCGCCACCGCCAGAATGATGGTGTCTTGATCGACGAGATCCGCGCCATGGTGCTGCGCAGCACCCCGGAGGATTACCGCGGCCAGATTGAAGCGGCGCTGAAGCGTGAAGACCAGAGTCTCTACCTGCCGCACATCCGTCACAAGGCACTGCTGGTTTGCGGCGAGCTCGACGAATGGAGCCCGGTCGGCCAGCACCAGGCCATCCTCGATGAACTGCCTGATGCGGAACTGGCTGTGATTCCCGGCGCGGGGCACATGATCACGATGGAACAGCCGGAAGCGGTGAACCAGATACTGCTGGAATGGTTTGCCCGTTCGTAGGGGCCGGCCGCTGCGTGCGCCTCAATCCGGAGTTGGCGACACACTCTTGGCGTCTTCCAGAACTTTGCGAGCTTGGCGAGAAAACGACTGCTTGCGATACACCACAAAAAAAGCCGTCGCGAGACGGCTTTTCTGGTTGAGCGAGGCAGGCTTACACCGCCTGTTCGCGGTGATACGCCTCGTTGTTCGGCGTGCGGTCGCCAGCCAGCCAGCGCTTGAGTTCGCTGTGGGCCTTCGGCAGTACCTCGGCGTTGATTTTCTCCACCTGCGGATGGTCGACGCAGAATTCCACGATGAGGTCATCCGGATCCAGGATGTAGAGCGAATGGCAGTAGCCATGCTCCAGGAAGTAGTACTTGTCGTGGTTGTAGTTCACGTCCTTCAGCTTCTGCAGCAGGGCGTCCTGCTGGGCCTGGTTGACGTTCAGCGCGATGTGGCGAAAGCCCGAGATCGGCAGCTCAGGACCGAATTCCTTCTGGTCGTCGGCAGTGGCGAACTGGAAAAAGGCCAATGCGCTCTGGTCTTCGAGTCCGAAGAAGCAGTGGCAGTAGACGCGTTCCTTGCCGAACAGCATGGTTTTCTCGCACCAGGTGGCCACCAGCGGCATCCCAACGATGTCTTCGTAGAAGTGACGGGTCTTTTCCAGGTCCTTGGCCACATAGGCGTTGTGGTGCAGGCGTTGCGGGATGATCTTCATGGGCTTACCTCTTGTTCAATTCCGGATTGCGTTACAAGGTTGATTTTACACGCGGGGACTGCCATTCCCGCAAGTCTGGCCGCACAGAGCCTGCCGTTCAGATCAGCCCCAGTTCCTTGTTGACGATGGCTGTACCTTCAACCATGGCACGCAGCTTGGCGCGGGCGGATTCGCGCGGCAAGTACTTCAAGCCACAGTCCGGCGCCGCGATGATGCGTTCCGGTGGCAGGTACTGCAGGGCTTTGCGCAGGCGCGCCGCGACCTGTTCGGCGGTCTCCGGCGTTTCGTCACCGAGGTTCAGCACGCCGACCATTACCACTTTGCTCTGCAAGGCATCGAGCGCAGCCTTCAGATCCAGTGAAGCCGGCTGTGCGGCCTCGATGGAAACCTGCTTCACCTTGATCTGCTCCACCAGCGGCAGGCAGGAATAGCCGTCTGCACTCTTGTCGCTGACCATTGCGGCGTAGCCAAAGCAGACGTGCAGTGCGGTTTCGCCCACGACGCCTTCCAGCGCCTTGTTGACGGCCTTCACGCCATAAGCGGCGGCGTCTTCCTGCTTGGCCTGCAGGTAGGGCTCATCGAGCTGCACGATGTCGGCACCGGCCTCGAACAACCAGATCATCTCCTGGCGCACTACCTCGGCATAGCCCATGGCCAGCTCTTCATTGCTCTTGTAATAGTCGCTCACGGCCAGCTGCGCCAGCGTGAAGGGACCGGGAATCGTGATCTTGACCGTGCGCTTCGTGTGGGCTTTGAGGAAGCGCACATCGTCCGCATGCACGGACTTCAGCAGCTTCAGCGGACCGGAGATCAGCGGCACCTTGTTGGGCTTGCCGGCGCGGCCCACCAACACCTCGTGCTTCTCGCGATTGACACCTTCGGGCGCATTGGCCAGCGGGGCCGAGTAGCTTTCACGGCGCACTTCACCGTCCGTGATGATGTCGATGCCGGCCAGTTCCTGGTCGGCGAGGATGCTCAATACCGCGTCGTCCTGGGCTTCGCGCAGGAACTCGGGTGCAATGCGCCACATTTCCCCGGAAATGATGCGGGCAGGCAGGCGGGTCTTGAGGGCGTGACGGTCGATCAGCCATTCAGGCTGGGCATAGCTGCCCACGAGGGCGGTTCTGATTCTGCTCATGTGGTTTCTTCTTGTAGTGGGTAGAGGCCGCCCGATTATACTGAAAGAGACCGGGGTGGATAGGGTTGTGAGGAAGGCCCTGATTTGACTCGCCGGAAGGGCCCCTTTATTCTGGCCGCCCTTGTTTCCAGACAGCCAACAGGTAGCTAAATGACTGCGCAATATCACAAAGAAGGCCAATGGTGGGTCAGCCCCTTCAACGTCAAGCCCGAAGTGACAGCCGAGTTCGAACTCCCGGCCAAGGTTGAGATCCATGATGCCACGCTGCGTGACGGCGAGCAGACCCCCGGCGTGGTCATGGACCCGGCTGACAAGATCGCCATCGCGGAGATGATGTCCGATATCGGCGTCGACCGTATCGAAGCCGGTATGCCGGCCGTGAGCCCCGACGACTACAAAGCCATCAAAGCCATCTGCGCTCTGGGCCTCAAGAGCAAGATTTTCACCTTTGCGCGCGCCATGCAGGTGGACATGGACGCTGCCGTCGACTGCGGCGCCCACGGCGTGATCATCGAAGTCCCCATCGGCTACCCCAAGTTGAAGTACCAGTTCGGCTGGACCTGGGAAGACGTGTTCAAGAAAAGCCGGGACGCCATCAACTATGCCAAGGAGCGTGGCCTCTATACGGTGTTCTTCCCCTATGACACCACGCGTGCCCGCGAGGAAGACCTCGATGCGCTGCTGGACGCCGTGATGAACGAAAGCCCGCCGGATTCCATCGGCGTGGTGGACACCATGGGCTGTGCGCTGCCCGCCGCCATCAAGTACATGGTGCGCAAGATCCGCAAGCAGACCGGCCTGCCGGTGGAAGTGCACACGCACAATGACTTCGGCCTGGGCGTGGCTACTGAACTGGCCGGTGTTGAAGCGGGCGCCACGGTCGTGCATTCGTGCGTCAACGGCCTCGGTGAGCGCACTGGCAACGCTGCAATGGAAGAGCTCGTGCTGGCCCTGGAGGTGCTGTATGGCATCCCCATGAACTACGACATGAAGAAATTCCCGGCGCTGTTCGATCTGGTATCGAAGATCAGCAACATCCCCATCGCCGCCAACAAGCCGGTGAGTGGTTCGCGCAACTTCACCCGCGAGTCCGGCATCGGCGTGGACCTTGTGATCAAGGAGCCTCTGGCCATGTTCGGCACGCACCCGGCGCTGACCGGCCGTGTGGGTGACATCGTACTGGGCAAGAAGAGCGGCAAGCGCTCGGTGACCTTCAGCCTGGAGCAGATGGGCATCAACGATACGCCGGATGACAAGGTGGCCGAGATCCTGACGCGCGTGAAAGCGCTGGGCATCCAGAAGAAAACCATCATCACGGATGACGACTTCAAAAAGATCGTGCAGGAAGTGCTCTGAGTGGTTTGCTGAGTCGAATGGAAAGGGCCGCTCTGCGGCCCTTTTTTTTGGAGATACCACTTGTTCGATCAGTAAGCTGATGGTGAATCTTGCTCTGCTCTCTTTGCGCCTTCGCCCCTTGGCGCCTTGGCGAGAAAAAACTGTCACTGTGCCATCAGCGCACTCAGAGGCCTCCGCAGCACATCCAATCTGCCCGCATCACAACACCCGCTTCAGAAAATCCACCACCTGTTCCAGATACGGCGAGCGGAAATATTCCCCTGAGCCGTGCGTTGCTTCCAGGATCCACTCGGCTTCCACATGGCGGCCTGCTGCCTCGTAAGCCTGCTGCAATTCGATGGCCTGGTTGATGGGCACCTGATTGTCCTGCACGCCGTGCATCAACAGCAGCGGCGCCGCGTTGGCGCTTACCTGCAGGGAAGGACTGGCCAGTGCTACCAGGTCCTGGATCGACTCGTCTTCCACCGGCTTGCCCAGCAGCGCCTCCATGGCCGGGGCACGCACGCCAACGCCGTGCGGCGTGCTCTGGTGCAGGATCGTGCGCAGGTTGGCGGGGCCCGAGTAGTCCACGATCGCCTGGACATCGCTGCTTTCGCCAGTGTGTTCGCCCAGCGTGCCTTCCAGGGCGGCAGAACCGTTGCTGACACCAGTCAGCGCCGCCAGATGCCCACCGGAGGATACTCCCCACACGGCGATGCGTGAGGCATCGTAGCCGTAGTCAGCAGCCTTGGCGCGCAGGAAGCGGGTGGCAGCCTTGATGTCATGGATTTGTGCGGGGAAGGTGGCATCACCACTGTTGCGGAAACCGACGCTGGCGAGGGCAAAGCCATGTTCGACGATGTCCAGCGCTTCCACGTTTTCCTTGCTGCCGGCGCGCCACGCGCCGCCATGCAGCCAGACGATGAGCGGTGCCTGCGCCACGCCATCGGGCAGATAAAGGTCCAGCAGCAAGTCGCGTTCACCGGTGTTGGCAAAGGCGAGATCGGTGTGAGTGGTCATCTGGCTCCAGCCGGTGGCAGGCAACAGCAACAGCATACTGGCCAAGGCCATTTGCAGGTAGTGATGCATTTTTTCCTCCGATCATTCTTGTTGTTGTGGTTCCGGTTCAGTAGCGCAGCGGCTGCAGCAGCCGGCGAATGCCTGCCGAGTGTGCCACTTCGTTGCGCTGCTCGTAAGCCTCGTGATTGCGTGCCAGCTGCTTCCTGTCGTAGACGTAATTGACCATGAGGCCAGCCGCCTGGCGCAGGCCGTTGGGCGAGACGTCTGCCATCCAGTTGATCTGCTCCAGGCGCGCACCGTTGCCGATGTGAAAGCGTGCCACGGGGTCCAGCGGCTTGCCACGGCTCTTCTCATTGACGAGGTAGTGCGCACAGAGGCGTGGCAGCAACTGCTGGAGTATCAGGTGTACCTGCAGTTCCTCGGGCTTCAGCTGATTGTCCAGCAGGCACTTGAGCGCGGCAAGGTCATCGGGACTGGCCAGCTCAGCAAGTTTGTCGGCTTTCTGCAGGCAGCGCATGAAGCCCGGTACCGGTGACAACGTGACATAGGTGTGGATGGACGGCGCCTCGGCCGACAGTTGTTCGATCACCTGTTTGATGAGGAAGTTACCAAAGGACACGCCGCGCAGGCCCTGCAGGCAGTTGTTGATGGAGTAGAACACCGCGGTGTCGGGCGGCACCTGTTCACCCTGCGGTGCTTCCTGCAGCAGCAGGCTGCTGACGTTGGTGCTGATACCGTGGGTCAGCGCTGCTTCCACAAAGATCAGCGGTACATCGGGAATCGCGGGATGAAAGAAGCCAAAGCAGCCGCGGTCACGTTCGAGGCGGCGGCGCAGATCAGGCCAGCCCTTGATCTCGTGCACGGATTCGTACTGGATGAGCTTTTCGAGGATCAGGGCAGGGGTCTTCCAGTCAATGCGGCGCAGTTCCAGAAAGCCGCGGTTGAACCAGGACTGGAACAGGCCCAGCAGCTCCTTGTCGAGTGCGCTCAGTGCAGCATCGTCCACGCCCAGTTGCTGCATTTCCTCGCGCATGTCGATCAGCGCCAAGGTGCCGCCGGGGGCGATATTCAGTGTGCGCAGCAGTTCCAGGCGTGGGGCTTCGCAGGCCTGCGCCAGCAGCAAAGCCGCTTCCTGGGTCTTGGCCTGCTGGTAGCGCGCGATGCTGGCATCCACCTTGGCGTGCTTCACGCCCAGTTCGTTGTAGAGGAAGTGGAAGAACAGCTTCTTGTTGTCATGGCTGGCACCGCGGTAGGCCTCGAGGATTTCCTCTGCGATGGCAACCGAGGAGGCTTCCCCCTTGAGGCCGAGCAAGGTGTTGCAGAGTTCGCGGATGTGGTCCTGGAACGACAGGCTGCTTTTGCCGCTGAAGCGCTCGATGGTTTCCAGCCCAAGGTTGGACAGCTTTTGCAGCAGTCTGCGCATGCCGAAGTTCTTCATGTTCATCGTGCTCTCCCGTTGCTGCTCTCCCTGGATCGTGCAACCATTCTGCCAGATTCCGGCAATCTGATCTTCAACCCCGTTATTGCAGGTAAATTTCATGGCTTTTCTGTTCGACCCGCAGCCTGTCATCGCGGTGCCAATCAATGGCAGCGCAGAACTGTTCCCGGTGCACCGCATCTACTGTGTCGGCAAGAACTACGCAGACCATATCCGCGAGATGGGCTCCGATCCGTCGCGCGAGGCGCCATGTTTCTTCCTGAAGCCGACCGATGCGCTGGTGCTGGACGGTCTCATGCCATATCCGCAAGGAACTGCCAACCTGCATTACGAAGGAGAGCTGGTGCTGGCGCTGGGCAAGGGCGGGCGCGACATCGCCGCCGCTGACGCGGCCTCGCACCTGTTCGGCTATGCACTGGGCCTGGACATGACGCGGCGCGACCTGCAACAGGCTGCAGGCCGGAAGGGCATGCCGTGGGATACCGGCAAAGCCTTCGATCATTCCGCGCCGCTGTCGGCCATCACGCCAACGGCCTCGTGCGGTCTGCTGCAGCAGGGCAGCATCCAGCTGTGGGTGAACGACAAACTGCGACAGGATGCCGACCTCGCCGACCAGATCTGGAAGAGCCACGAGATCATCAGCCAGCTGTCGCGGCTGTACGAGTTGAAGGCGGGAGACCTGATCTTTACCGGTACGCCGGCAGGCGTGGGCGCGGTGCTGCCCGGCGACCGCCTGCGGCTGGCCATCGCAGGGCTCGGCGAACTGGATGTCGAGATCACCGCGCCGCGTTGAGCCGACTTATTCCGGTTGCGCCGATTGCGGCGTTGCCGCTGCCTGCGGGTTACGCAGCTGCTGCAGCATCTCGGGGCTGTCCCATTCGAATGCACCGGCCCAGCTCTGCAGCAGCTGGCCATTTTCGTCATACAGCGAGGAGCTGGGCACTGCGTCGATGCCGTGGGCAGCGAAATAGCCGTTCAATTTGATGAAGTGGCCTCCGAAGCCGCGGTCGAGAATGAAGTTGCTGATGGTCTCCGGGCTTTCATCGGAGGCCAGCACGAACAGGTAATTCTCGTTTTCCAGCGCAGCCGCCGCGCGGGCAATGGAGGGGATCTCGCGGATGCAGGGTGCGCACCACGTAGCCCAGTAGTTCACGAACACCTTCTTGCCGGCGAAGCTGGCGATTTCAAGGCCTTGGCCTTGCAGATCCTGAAAGGTACTGGTGGCGGCGTCGAAGGTGGTGCCGACGGGCAGGGCAGCAGTTACCGGATTGGCGCTGTCGGCGACCGCGGCAGTATCCGCGGAGGTAGCGGCATTGTCGTCCCCGCTGCAGGCCTGCAGCAGACCAAAGGTGGAAACCAGGGACAGGAACAGGGCGTGACGCAGCATGGGCTTATCTCGGAAAGTGAACTCCCGCATGGTAGGCGCGGGGCTTTGGACCAGTCAAATGACCGGGGCACCGTGCAATTATTCCGTGAGGCTGCGGTCATTGCCAGTGTCGGGCACTCTGCCTATGATGTCTGCGCTTGCACGACCACGAACGGGCCGCGCGCCCACCGGAAACCAGGGAAACAGACCATGAAGAAACTGCTTATTTCCACAATCTTTGCAGGGGCTATTGCCATGCCGGTGTATGCCGCGCTCGAAGCCGGTGCCAGTGCGCCGGATTTCACCGCACCCGCATCGCTGAACGGTGAAGCCTTCACCTACTCGCTGAAAGACTCGCTGGCCAAGGGCCCGACGGTTGTTTACTTCTATCCTTCGGCCTACACGCAGGGCTGCAACATCCAGGCTCACACTTTTGCCGTCAACATGGACAAGTTCACCGCTGCCGGTGCTTCCGTGGTGGGTGTGTCGCTCGACAGCATCGAACGCCTCAACGACTTCTCCGCCGATCCCGAATACTGCGCCGGCGTGTTGCCCGTGGTGTCGGATGCCGACGGCAGCATCGCCAAGTCCTATGAGCTGAACGTCATGATGCGTGAAGGCGCCAAGGACACCCGCGGCGTGGCCATCGATCATGGCTTCGCGGAGCGCACTACCTTCATCGTCGACGGCGAAGGCAAGGTGGTTGGCACTGTGGGTGGCGTGTCGCCCGAGGAAAATGTAATGCAGTCTCTGCAGGCCATCGAGCAGCTGGCCGCGCAATAAGCGTATCCTCCAGTTCTGCCACAACAACGCCCCGGCAGCGCCGCTGTCG
>JBIIWP010000052.1:0-20399 GCA_044338855.1 Pseudohongiellaceae bacterium
TCCAGCAGCAGCATGGAGGAGGAATCCAGCATGCTCCAGTCGATCGACTCCACACTGCCACTGCAGCCAAGGCTGTAGCCCATTTTGCCAAGCAGGTGCCGGCACAGGTTCAAGTACATAGTGTCGTCATCAATGACGTATATGCCTTGAGCTGACATGACTTAGGTGCCTCCGAGTGAGTCAAGATGGTGAGTGATGATAGCTATGGTCTGCTCGCATACCAGAATGACGGGGGCCACCAGCGGATAAAAGTCCTCGCCTGCAAGTATCTGGCGCTCCATTTCGACCAGCTTGTCAGACAGGCAGAGTGCACCTACCGAAGCTGAAGAGGATTTAAGTTTGTGGATCTCTGTGTGCAGCTTGTCAGCCACAAGCTTGCCATTGCGCAACTCTTGCAACAAGTTGCAGAGATTCTCCCGGTATTCGCCGAATATTTCGCGCAGAAGATCGACTTGCCGGATTCCCATGGTCATGGACAGGAAGTCCTTTTGGAAGATAACCCGGTTTTGACTAGACATGGTGCTTGACCACCAGTTTGTATCCGAGATTACGTGCGCTGAGGATACGGCACTTGCCGCTTGCATCTGCCAGCTTTTTCCGCAGGCGACCTACCAGCATGTCAAGACAGCGACTGTGAATACCGATAAAGTGCCCATAGATATGCTCAAAGAGCTCGTCCTTTGCAACCGGGTAACCCATGTTGCGGATCAGCAAATCCGCCAGCAGGCTTTCCTTCTCCGTAAGCACTATCTTGCTTCCGTAGAGATCCAGTTCCCTGCCGCCGACGTTCAGGGTGATCTGGGAATCGCTTCGCACCGGGGCGACGGCGGTACGGGTCTTTCTGGCACGAATGCTGGTCCTGATTCTTGCAACGAGCTCTTCGACGTCGAAAGGCTTGCAGATGTACTGGTCGGCGCCTTCGTCGAGACACTTGATCGTGGTCTGGACTGACCTCTCTCCGGTCAGCATCACCACCGGCAGGTCGGAGCGAAGCCTGATCTTCTTGCAGAGCGGCAAGCCGGTTTTGCCGTCATTCAGGTAGTAATCCAGAATCACGACATCGATATCGAGGCCTGAAGCGCTCTTGCCGCCCTTCCCCGCCGCTTTGCGACCGCGACCGAGAAAGTTGTTGAGGAACTCCATGGCCTGCTCATAGCTGGTGAGGTGGATGCACTCGATGCCGGAGCTCATAAGTCCGTAACTCACCAGCTTTCCAAGTAGCGGATCATCGTCGATAAGCAGAGCTTTTTTCACGTAGACCTCGTTGTTCATATCTGACATTACCTCTGTCGATGGTGCTTTCCGGGAACTGCAATCACAAGAAACAATTTGTAACTTTGCAGCAGGATCCTTCGTTACATGGGATCGATTGGAGCCACAAATACAGGCACCAAACATCTCGAACACACCAAGTGCAATCACTGTAACGCTTTCTTGCAAAGTACCCTGCGGGAGAAACTCCTGCTCGCCGCTGTATGTGTCGTGGTCGACATTTTCCGCACAGGACGCCCATTACGCTGTGTGCAGGCCATTGATCGGCGTATGATGGGCGACTGAAATGGCTTCTCCACCAGAATACGATGAACTACCTGCAACAAGTCATTGCCGCCTTCGACGACCCGATCTTCATTTTCGACCATGAAGGTCACTTTTCCGATTGTTTCAACTTCGAAAACAAGCCCATGCTGCTGCCTCCAGAAGCTTTCATGGGCAAGCATTACCGGGACGTACTCCCGGCCCATATCACTGCCATGCTGGATGCGGCGATCACGCGTGTCGGCAGGGGCGAAGTCGCTTCGGAGCGCTTTGAATACCAGATCGAGCTGGAGGGCGAGGCCATGTGGTTCTCCTGCACATTGAAGCCTTTTCCTGCGCCCGAAGACGGCATCCTCTCTGGTTACTCTGCGATCATCCAGGAGGTCACAGGGTTTGTGGATCAGCGCTTCAGCATCCATCGCAAGGAACAGGCATTGATTGCGTCGGCCATCGCCAACGAGGCTTTGCTGAAGAATCGCAACGTCGTGCATGCTGCCAGCATTGGTTTGCGCGAACTGGGATTGGCCATGAAAGCGGATCGCTGTTACATGTTCCGCATCACCTGGAATGACAAGCTGCAGGAGAATGTCAGCAACCAGTTGCTCGAGTGGACCAATGACTTCGCTGAACCACAGATAAACAACCCGGAACTGCAGGACGTTCCGTTCTCGTTGGCCCACCCGTTCATGAACTCATTGCTCGAGAACAAGCCTTTCGTCTGCATCGTGTCGCAGCTGCCGGACTGCGGCCTGCACGAGATCCTGTCGATGCAGAATATCCAGTCCCTGGTAGCGCTGCCCATCTGGGTCGATGAGCAGCTCTGGGGCTTCGTCGGTTTCGACGACTGCCAGCGCGAAAGAGATTGGTCCAACGCCGACATTTCCATCCTGGCATCGTTTGCCACCTCGATCGCCAACGCTGTTTTGCGAGGCAAGACGGAGGACAATCTGGAGAAGGCCAGGTTCGAGGCCGAATCAGCCAACAAGGCCAAGTCCATCTTCCTTTCGAACATCACCCATGAGATCAGGACCCCCCTGCATCGTGTGATCGGCTATGCGGAAATGCTGTCGCACTTCCCTTTCCCGCATCCCGAAGACGAGTATTTCAACAACATCAAGTTGTCCGCCAACACTCTTTACGAATTGATCAACAACATCCTCGACTTCTCCAAGATCGAGGCCGGTGTTTTCGAGATGAGCCCGGAAAACAATATTCTCGACGACATCATCAAGAGTGCGATCGCCTCGGTGTCCTATCTGCTGAAGAGCTCGGGCAACCAGCTCGCCATCCACTTTGACGAAGCCGCCTTGCCGGACGTCGTCCATCTGGATGCAACACGCCTCAAGCAGATACTCGTCAATCTGCTGTCGAACGCGCTCAAGTTCAGCTCGGACAACACCGTTGATCTCAGCGTCGACATGCTTCCCGAGGGCCTGCGCTTCAGCATCCGTGATCAGGGCATTGGCCTCAGCGAAGAGCAGCTCACGCGACTGTTTACCCCGTTCACCCAGTTTGACTCGTCGTTTGCCAAGAAATACCAGGGCAACGGCCTTGGACTGTCCATCACGCGCCATATCCTGAACCTGATGGGCAGCGAACCGCGTGTAGAGTCCGCCATCGGCAAGGGATCGACTTTCTCCTTCACGCTGCCCCTGCAGAGCATCGCCGCACGGGAGAGCAAGCGGGATCTTCCCTCCCCGCCCAGGGCAGACCTGGCAGAGATCGAACTGGACGTGATGGTCGTGGAAGACAATCGCCTCAACATGCTGCTGGCCGAGACGGTGCTGCGCGACATAGCGCCCCGCATTCGCATCCACAAGGCCAGCAATGGCCTGGAAGCCATCAAGCACATGGAAAGTGGCCTGGCACCGGATATCGTTTTCATGGACCTGCAGATGCCGATCATGGACGGCTTCGAGACCACTGCAGTGATCCGGGAACTTTACCAGGCACCCATGCGCATCGTGGCGCTGACAGCCAGTGCCATCAGTGAGGTGCGCGACCGTTGCCTGGCGTCCGGCATGGATGAATTCCTCACCAAGCCTTTCACACGCGACCAGATGGCGCAGCTGCTGCAGCGCCACGTGACTGGCGGCTGAGTCTGGCCTGGATGTGCGTTGGCATTCATCGCAGGGACTGGCTGCAGCCGTCCGTGCCGTGCCAAGATCGGCCTGCGCCGCACCTTCCGGCGGCCTTACCCCCAGTCAACGGGCGCTGCCATGATGCACTTTCCTGCCATTACCCTGCTGTATTTCGATGTCCGCGGTCGCGGTCAGTTCATCCGTCATCTGCTCACGCAGCGGGGCGTGCCGTTCCACGATGCACGCGTAGTGCTGCCGGGCGGGGATCGCACGGCATGGCTGGAGCTGCGCAAGGACCGTGTACGCACCGGCGCTTTCCAGAAGCTGCCAACCCTGCAGTGGGGCGATATGCTCGTGGGGGAGACGCTCGTGATCCTGGATTTCCTGCACGAAAAACTTGGCGATGCGGCGCTGCTGGGTGAGCAGCGCTCGTTGCAGCACCGCATGCTCGCGTCGAGCGCCTTTCTGGACCTGCTCACCCCCTGCATCTCGCTGATCTGGAGCGATGTCTTCAACCCCGGGGTGGACCTGGGCAAATCCGCGCAGACCATCGGAGGCCGGATGCAGCTGCATCTGGCCACCATGGAGCAGACGCTGACGGAGTGGCAGTGGCTGGAACAGATGCATACGCGCCCCGTGACCGCTGCCGATGCCGTGTTGTGGGAAGCACTCGACATGGTGGAGCGTACCTTTGCCGGCACCCTGAACCTGCAGCAGTACCCGCAGCTTGCGCGCTTCCTGCAGGACTGTCCGGGTGCAGTGACGTTCCGGCGGCTGCTGCAGGATAAGCCGCTCACCATCACGGCACGCCCGGGTGAAGCACAGGTACTGGAAACCCTGCATGCGGCCTTGCGCAGTGCGTAGGGATCAGGTGGAGTGCTGGTGTGTCGCAGTCGTGCGGCGCACCAGTTGGAAATAGCGCCAGCTCAAGGTGACAGCCGCCACGCTGAGACCCAGCAGCAAGCCACTCCAGATACCCACGGCACCAAAGCCGAAGCGGACGCCCAGCAGGTAAGCGGCCGGCAGGGCGAGTAACCAGTAAGCCACGAAAGTTACAACGGTGGGGAGCTTCACGTCACCAAGACCGCGCAAGGCGCCGAGGGCCACGACCTGTACCCCGTCCGACAGCTGGAACAGACCCGCCACCACCAGCAACTGCGCGGCCAGCGCAATCACCGCCGCGTCATCGATGTACAAGGCCGGCAGGACATTACGCCCCCAGATGAAAATCACCGCCGAGCTGCCCATCAGCAGGCACACCATCACGAACAGCACCAGCCCGACGCGGCGCAAGTCACCATAGCGGCGCTGGCCCAGGGTAAAGCCCACCCGCACCGTCGCCGCCGCTGAAATCCCGGATGCCAGCATGTAACTGATGGACACCATGTTGATGCTGATCTGGTGCGCGGCGAGGGCCTCGGTGCTGATCCACCCCATCATGATCACGGCGATGCCGAAGGCGCTGATCTCGAACAGATACTGCAGGCCCGCCGGAATGCCCAGGCGCAGCAGTTGCACAAGATCCTCCCGGCGGTAGGGCCCAAAGAGGAACGCCGGGCGATACACGCGATAGCCGGCGGCCTGCCAGACATAGGCGCACAGCGCCAGGCCCATCACCACGCGTGCCAGCAGTGAGGCAATGCCGGCACCTTCCAGCCCCAGCGAGGGAAAGCCCCAGTTGCCGTAGATGAGCAGGTAGTTGAGGAAGACGTTGATGATGTTGCTGCCGATGATCACGAGCATGGCGACGCGCGTGTTCGACAGACCTTCCGCAAACTGGCGGAAGGTCTGGAACAGCATCAGCGGTACCATCGAGAAGGTGATGATGTTGAGGTAGGGCAGCGCCTGGCGTACCACGTCCACCGGTTGCTGCAGCAGCGCCAGCCCCGGCCCCAGCGCCAGCACCAGCAGGAACAGCAGCACCGACAGCACGAAGTTCAGCAGCATGGCTTGGCGCAGGTAGCGCGCGGGCGCCTCGGTATCGCCACGGCCATGGGCCTGTGCCACCAGCGGCGTGAGCCCGTAGGACACGCCGATGGCGAACATCAGGATGACGTGGAAGATCACGTTGGCGAGCGATGCCGCTGCCAGCGGTACGGTACCGAGGCGTCCCACCATCACGCTGTCGGCCACACTGACGGTGACGTGTCCGAGCTGGCTGAGCATGACGGGCGCAGCCAGACGCAGCGTGGCGCTGATCTCGGTGGCCAGTCTGTTATTGGACGCAGGTACTGCTGGGGTCATGGACTCGCGCTCAGGCTCAAGGCTGTGGCTGCTTCAACCAGGCAATCAGGGCCTGTCGGTCTTCCGGTTTGCGCATGCCGCCGAACGGCATGCACAACTCCGGCACCAGTGCCTGAGGTGCCTGGAGGAAACGGTCCAACTCCTCCTCACTCCACACGATATCCAGTGCGCGCAGCGCCGGCGTGTACTCGAAGCCTTCAACGGTTGCGGCCTTGCGGCCGACGATGCCCTCGAGATGCGGCCCCAGCAGCGGTGCCGCGTCGACGCTGACGCTGTGGCAGCCATTGCAGTTGAGGAAGCGCTTCTTGCCGAGTTTGAGTTGTGCCTCGTCTTGGGCCCCTGCCAGCGGGGCAAGCAGGCCGGCTCCCAGCACGAACAGGCGAAACCGGGTCCTGGACGACGGGATCAGGTTGCAGCGCGACATGGGGTGGTTCCTTTCATAAAGCACTGGAGGATGAAGGCGTGCAAGGATAACAAAGGCAGCAGTGGCAACGCGAAGATTGATTAGTGTACTTTCGTACACTAACATGGCGCCCATGGCCCGACCCAACCACGATTCGAAACATCTCGCCCTGCTGCAGGACTACTACGCCCGGCACCGCCTCATTCCGTCCTACGCCGCCATCAGCGCACTGCTGGGCTTCAGTGCCAAGACCGCCGCGGCCGCACTGGTGCGACGGCTGGAAACGGCCGGCTACCTGCGGCGCACGCCGGACCGGCGCCTCACGCCCACCGAACGCTTCTTCGAACTGCCGCGTTCCGTGGCCTCCGTGCGCGCCGGCCTGCCGGAGCAGGCGCTGGACACCTCCGCCGACATGGTCAGCATCGACGGCCTGCTGGTACACAAACCCTCGCGCACCTTCTTCGTGCCGATCAAGGGCGACTCGATGTGCGACGCCGGCCTGCTGGAAGGCGACACTGCCGTGTGCGAGCAGGGTCGCCAGGCCAGGCCCGGTGACATCGTGGTGGCCCAGGTCAACGGCGAGCTGACGATCAAGACCCTCATGCAGGAAAACAGCGGCAAGGGCGCAACCCAGCGCAAGCGCCTCGTGCTGAAACCCGAGAACCAGTCCTATCCCATCCTGCGTCCCGATCCGCTCGACATCATCGGCGTGGTGACGGGCAGCTTCCGTTCATACCGGCGCTAGACCATGGCATACGCTGACGCTCAGGCCTTGCCACAGACCTCACCACAGAACCTGCATCCGGGCCTGCAGGATGTGCTGCGTAATCCCGCGATCTGGCGTGCCCGTGCACTCGCACAGGAGCAGGAGCGACGGCCGGACAAAAGTATCGCCACCGGCTTTGCTGCACTCGATGCCGTGTTGCCGGACGGTGGCTGGCCGCTTGGTGCGCTTACCGAACTGTTGATAAACACTACCGGCGTGGGCGAACTGTCGCTGCTGCTGCCGGCCCTGCGCAGCGTGTTTGCGCAAGGACGTGGTGTTGCACTGCTGGCACCGCCCTGGCTGCCGTATGCGCGCGCCTGGCACAGCGCTGGCCTGCCGCTCGAACGCCTTTTGCTGATCGAGGCCGTTGGCCTCGACCTGCTGTGGTCAGCCGAGCAGATCCTGCGTTCCGGTGAATGCGGCGCCGTGCTGCTGTGGGGGCCGGCGGCGGGCCGTGCCCTGGACCAGCGTGCACTGCAGCGACTGCAGCTCGCGGCGGGTAACGGCAACGCGCTCTGCTTCCTGTACCGCGCCCTGGGTGCAGAAGCCAATCCTTCGCCGGCACCGCTGCGCCTGAAACTCGATGCACACGACGGCGGCCTGCGCCTGCACTGCATCAAGCAGCGCGGTGCCTTGCAAACGCGACCACTGCCGCTGCAGCTCTTTCCGGCGCACTGGCAGGCACGTCGCACGCACACAGCTTTCAGAGCTACACCACTCACGGCACCAACCCAGCTGCGTCCACACGCGGTTTGAGGCCAGACCATGCTGTGGATCGCACTCTCCTTACCCGAATTGCCCCTGCAGCTTGCGCAGCGCAGCACGCCTGATCAGGCAAAGCCGCTGGTCATCGCTGAAGGTCCGGTGACGCGCCCGCTCGTGTGCTGCGCCAACAACGCCGCACAGCAACGCGGTGTCAGCGCCGGCATGCCGGTGGCGGCAGCGCGTGCGCTGGCCGGTGAACTCACGGTGCTGCCGCGCGATCCCGGCGCCGAAGCACAGGCCCTGCACAACCTGGCCTGCTGGGCCGGCCAGTTCACGCCCAACGTGGTACTGCAAACAGCAGGGCTGCTGCTGGAAGTGGACTCGACGCTGCAGTTGCACGGCGGGCTGGCAGCGCTGCTGGCACGCGTGCGCAAGGGCGTAGCCCAGCTCGGCTATGAAGCTGCGCCCGGTGTGGCGCCCACACCGCTGGCGGCATGGTGGCTGGCGCGCGCACGCCAGGCCGGGTTGAGCGTGCGCATGTGCCGCGACAAGTCGCAGCTGCGCGAGCGTCTCGCCGCCCTGCCCCTGTCCCTGCTCGACTGGCCCGGCGACACACTGCAGACCTTGCAGGTACTGGGCATCCAGCGCATCGGGCACTGCCTGCAGTTGCCGCGCGACGGTTTCATCCGCCGCTTCGGCCACGCGCCTTGCCTCGATCTCGACAAGGCGCAGGGTCTCCTGCCCGATCCACGCATCTGGTTCGCAGCGCCCGACCAGTTTGCCAGCCGCCTCGAATTCGGCTTTGAACTGAATGACGCACTGGCGCTGCTGTTTCCACTGAAGCGCCTGTTGCGCGAACTCGAAGGTTTCCTGCGCAGCCGTGGTGCCGGCGTGCAGCAGTGGCAGTTGTTGCTGGAACACTGGAATCACGGCAGGACCCGTCTCAGCATCGGCACGGCGTTGCCCGAACGCAGTGCCGAGCGCCTGCTGGCACTCGCGCGCGAACGGCTCACGCAACTCACGCTGGACGCACCGGTGCTGGCGCTCGGCATTGCGGCCGAGCAGCTGCAGCGCTTCGACGAGAACAACCAGAGCCTGGTACCCGATCCACGCAGCCGCGCCATCGGCTGGAGCCAGCTGCTGGACAAACTCACGGCACGCCTCGGCAAGGAGCGCATCCAGCGCCTGCACGCGTTGGACGATGCGCGGCCCGAGCTGGCCTGGCAGCGCTGCGTCGCTACTGCTGCAACCGGCAAGCTGGGCGTTACTACTGCTGCGGGCCGGCTTGCTGCGACAGCAGCTTCGGCAATGACCGCGCCACGCCCGCTGTGGCTGCTCGACCCGCCACGCGCCCTGTCGAGCCGTGAGGGCCTGCCGCTGTGCCAGGGACAGCTGGATCTGCTGGCCGGGCCAGAGCGCATCGAGGCCGGCTGGTGGGACGGCCATGCCGCCTGCCGCGACTACTACGTGGCCTGCAACCCGCGCGGTGAAACGCTGTGGATCTACCGCGAGCACCGGCGCGAGGCGCACTGGTACCTGCATGGCATCTTCGCCTGAGACTGCCCATGTTGCCCGGATACGCCGAACTGCATTGCCTCAGTAACTTCACCTTCCTGCGCGGCGCCTCACACCCGGAGGAACTGGTGCAGCAGGCGCATGTGCAGGGCTATACCGCACTCGCACTCACGGATGAATGTTCGCTGGCCGGCACCGTGCGTGCCCACATGCAAGCGAAGGAGCTCGGGCTCAAACTCATCATCGGCAGCGAGCTGCGCCTCGACGATGGACTGCGCCTGGTGCTGCTCGCCTGCAACCTCGATGGCTACGGCAATCTCTGCGAGCTGCTGACGCTGGCGCGCAGGCGCGCCCCCAAGGGCCAGTATCAACTCGCACGCGCAGACCTGGAGCAGCTGCAGGATTGTCTCGTGCTGTGGTTGCCGGGCGTGGATACATACCATGACGCAGCGCAGCGCGAACAAGAAGCACAGTGGGTCGCGCGGCATTTCGCGGGCCGTGCCTGGATTACCGTGGAACTGCTGCGTGGCCCCGATGATGCGCAGCAGCTTGCGCAACTCACCCGGCTCGGTACAGTGCTGCAGCTGCCCCTGGTCGCCGCCGGCGATGTGCACATGCATGTGCGCGAACGCCAACCGCTGCAGGACCTGCTGACAACGATCCGCCACGGCGTGCCGGTAGCGCAGGCCGGTTCGCGGCTGTATCCCAACGGTGAGCGCCACCTGCGCAGCCTGCCGCGCCTCGTACACCTCTATCCGCCGGCCCTGCTCGCCGAAACGCTGGTGATCGCCGCGCGCTGCTGCTTCGCGCTCGACGAACTGCGTTACCACTATCCCGAGGAACTGGTACCGCCGGATGCAACGCCCGCCTCGCAGCTGCGCACACTCACCTACGCCGGCGCTGCCCAACGCTACCCGCAAGGCCTGCCGGACAAAGTGCGCACACTGGTCGAGCGCGAGCTCGCGCTGATCGCGGAACTGGGCTACGAATCGTTCTTCCTCACCATCGAGGACATTGTGCGCTTCGCCCGCAGCCGCAGCATCCTGTGCCAGGGCCGCGGCTCGGCTGCCAACTCGGCGGTGTGCTACTGCCTGCACATCACCGAGGTGGACCCCGACCGCATGCAGATGCTGTTCGAACGCTTTCTCTCCAGAGAGCGGAAGGAACCGCCCGACATCGACGTGGACTTCGAGCACCAGCGCCGTGAGGAAGTCATCCAGTACATCTACACCCGCTACGGCCGCGAGCGCGCCGCGCTGGCGGCCACCGTCATCCGCTACCGCGCCAAGAGCGCGTTCCGCGACGTTGGCAAGGCGCTGGGCTTCACGCTGGACCAGGTCGAGAAGCTCACCGGTTCGCTGGCCTGGTGGGACGGGCACTGCATCAGTGAAGAGCGTCTCATCGAGGCCGGCTTCGATCCGCACAGCCGCAGCGTGCTGCAACTGCAGGCGCTGGTGCAGCAGCTCGTTGATTTCCCGAGGCACCTGTCGCAGCACGTAGGCGGCTTCATCATCGACAACCGCAAGCTGTCGCGGCTGGTGCCGATCGAGAACGCCGCGATGGCAGACCGCAGCGTCATCCAGTGGGACAAGGACGATCTCGAAGCACTGGGCCTGCTGAAAGTGGACGTGCTGGCGTTGGGCATGCTGAGCTGCATCCGCCGCACGCTGGAGCACATCAATGCCTATCGCGGCAGCGCACTGCGTGTACAGGACATCCCCAAGGAAGATCCTGCCGTCTACGCCATGCTGTGCCGCGCCGACAGCATCGGTGTGTTCCAGGTGGAATCCCGCGCGCAAATGTCGATGCTGCCGCGCCTGCAACCGCGCTGCTACTACGACCTCGTGATCCAGGTGGCGATCGTGCGCCCTGGCCCCATCCAGGGTGGCATGGTGCACCCCTACCTGCGGCGGCGCAGCGGCGCCGAAGTCGTCGACTATCCCTCGCCGCAGATAAGAGCCGTGCTGGAACGCACGCTTGGCGTCACCATCTTCCAGGAGCAGGTGATGCAGATCGCGATGGTGGCCGCCGGCTTCACACCCGGTGAAGCCGACGCGCTGCGCCGCGCGATGGCAGCGTGGAAACGCAAGGGCGGGCTGGAACCGTTCCGCCAGCGCCTGCACGAGGGCATGCTCGCTCGCGGTTACACGCCGGAGTACGCCGAGCAGATCTACCGCATGGCGCAGGGCTTCGGCGAATACGGTTTCCCCGAAAGCCATTCGGCCAGCTTCGCCTTGCTCGTCTACCTTTCGTCCTGGCTCAAGTGCCATGAACCGGCGGCATTCTGCGTGGGCCTGCTGAACAGCCAGCCGCTGGGTTTCTATGCACCCTCCCAGTTGGTGCAGGATGCGCGCCGGCATGGCGTGGAGTTGCGACCGGCCGATGTCACAGCAAGTGAGTGGTTCAGCACACTGGAACCGGGTGCAGACGGTGAACCGGCACTGCGCCTTGGCCTGCACATGATCAAGGGCCTCGGTACCGAGGCTGGGCAACGCATCGTGGCGGTGCGACTGCAGGCGCCTTTCAGCGACAGTGAGGATTTCTTCCGGCGTACCCGCCTGAACAAACGCGACCTCAACTGTCTGGCCGACGCCAACGCGCTGGAAAAACTGGCGGGGCATCGTCGCAACGCGCTGTGGCACACGCTCGGCAAGCTGCCCGATGAATTGCCCGATGCACTGCCGCTCATGCTCAACAGCAGCCCGGAAACGCAGATCGACCTGCTGGCTCCCAGCGAAGGCGAGAACCTCGTGGCCGATTATCGTCGCACCGGTCTCACGCTGGGGCGGCATCCACTGGCGCTGCTGCGGCCGCGGCTCAAGGCACTGAAAGTCATTACGGCGGAGGAACTGGCCAACACACCGGAGCAGCGCGGTATTCTTGCTGTCGGCATCGTCACCTGCCGGCAACGGCCAGGCACGGCCAGTGGTGTGGTGTTCGTGACGCTGGAAGACGAGACCGGCTACGTCAACGTAGTAGTGTGGAACACGCTGGTGGAGAAGCAACGCAAGGAACTGCTGGGCTCACGCTTGCTGGGAGTACATGGGACAGTCGAGCGCAAGGATGGCGTGACGCATCTGGTGGCCGGCAAGCTGGTGGACTACAGCGCGTTGCTGGGGGCTCTCGCGGTGGGCAGCCGGGATTTTCATTGAAGGCCAGGCTGTTCCCGTTCAGCGCATCCTGGCGCTTCACACCAACTTGTAGACATCCACCTGTACTGTACCCGGTCGTCCTTCAGCGCCACCAGCGCTGCACAGGAAGATCGCTTCGTTGAGCCACTGGTAGACCCCGTTGGGTGCAGTAAATTCGATGGCGGTGCGGAAATACGCCGGCGCGCCCACTGCCGTTGCCGGCACGATCAAGCCGCGATTGACGACCTTCACCAGCGTGGCGTCCGACAGTTCGAGGGCGTAGGTGGCTTCAATTTCAGTGACGCCATCGGAGCGCGTGCGCTGCCAGTCGGCACCACCGGGAATCACGCGCCCGGCAATGCCCTCGCCCACCACCTCGCCACCCGTGATGGGAATGGCACGCACCTGACCAGTGGCAGTCTCGCCCACGGTCAGCACACCTTCTATGGTGGCAAAGATGCTGAAAGCGAATTCCACGGCGGGATTGTAGGCCGGTGGCGTCAGTGCCTCGGCCGCCGCCGCAGCGCCGACAATGAAGCCGCCCACGACCAGCAGGCCACCCTGGAGCAGTTCGCGTCGCTCCAGTGCAAGGGGCTGCACTGCAGATACTGCGTTGGATTCTTGCTGCTGCATGCTCAAAGTACCTGGTAGTAGTGGATGACGACTTTGTCGGCGTAGCGCTCGCCCCACGACACGAACAGCGCCTCGTTGAGCCAGTCATAGGGACCGACCGGCGCGTGGAAATGCGCGACGGCACGCATGTAGTACTGGTCCGGCGGCACTACCTCGCCGGCATTCAGCCGCGCCATCACCTCGGGCGGCCCATGCCGCATGCCCTTGCTGGACACGCGGATGGTGACGCCGTCGTCGGTCAGCATCGCGCCGGACACATCGAGCTTGGCGATCCCGTCCGGCTGGATCAATTGCCAGTCAGTCGCCCCGGCAATCACGTTGCCGCGCAGGCGCGGGCCGGCAAAAAAGCCGTTGCCGATGGGCACGCCCTGGTGAAAACCGGTGGGGATCGTACCCACCTGCACAGGACGCGAGACCTGCACCTCGGCATCCATGAGCCATTCGAGTCGTATCGGATCAGGCATCTGCGCTACTTCCGTTTTCTCCCGGGACACACGGTTTGGCCCGGATTGTGAGTTGCCGGGCAAGCTAGCGGAGGGGCTTGGGACGAGTCAAGTGTGCGCTAACGACCATCCATTGCCAGCGCGGCACCGTACAATCTGCTATACGCTGCCGAGACACTCCTGTGAAACACCCACTGTGCTTGCCCCTGCTGATCTTGCTGACGGCCCTGACGAGTCCCCTGACCATGGCACTTGAAGAACCAAAGTATTCGCTGCTGTCCCGCCTGGGCGAACTGGAATTCCGGCTGTATGAGCCCTACCTCGTGGCCGAGACGCTGGTGCTTGGGGAACCTGAGCAGTCACGTGCCGCCACCCAGGGGTTCCGCCGACTGTTTGGCTATATTTCCGGCGACAACCTCGCCCAAACCTCCATTGCCATGACAGCGCCGGTACAGCAGCAGGCAGCACCGCGCAAGATCGCGATGACCGTGCCGGTGCAACAGACCCTGAAAGAGGAAGGCTGGCTGATCTCGTTCGTCGTCCCCGGCGAATTCGATCTCGCCAACGTACCGACACCGACGAACCCGGAGGTCAGTATCCGCGAGATCCCCGGACAGTTGATGGCCGTGCAGACCTACTCTGGCCGCTGGAGCGACGAAAACCGGCAGCAGCATGCAGCCGAGTTGCTGGATGCACTGAAAACTGCCGGCATTGAGGTGCTGGGTACGCCGGTCTCTGCCGCCTACAACTCGCCCTTCACGCTGCCCTTCATGCGGCGCAACGAAGTGCTGGTGGCGGTAGCAGCGGTACCCTAACGCGGTTTATAGGTGCTGAAGTACGCCGGTGGCAAACCACCGTCCTGCGTGATCAGACGCCTGGTGATGTACCAGCGCCCATCGATCTTGCGGAACTCCGTATCTTCACGCCCCTGCTCGATCAGGCGCGGTGCCAGATAGACCGTGTCGTTCATCACTTCCGTGTAGATCATGTGCGCCGTGGCAGTATCACCCGTGACGATGATACGGGGATTGGTCATCAGTACATGAACCTTGCCTGGCACCGCTTCTTCAGGTGAGATTTCGGCATAGTTGTCGTACAGGCCCTGGATACCGGTCTTGCCTTCATACACCAGGCCATTGATATCCAGTACCGCGTCATCCGTGTACATCTCGGTCCAGTCATGTCCTTCATCAACTTCAAAGCCGTAGTAGTAGGCCAGCAGCATGTCTTCGATCTGGATGCGGTCGAGCAGCGTTTCCTGGGTGGTGATGGGCACCTGGGCGGCGGCTGGCAGCGTGATGCCCAGCGCCAGTGGCAGGCAGGCAAGCGCAGCGATGCGGACGAGGCGAGTCGCGGTGGATGATGGCTGAAGGTGGTTCATTGGCATTCCCCTGGTCATTGGTCCGGTGATTGTAATCAGAATCACTGAATTTAACCGAGGTCTACCTCGACGAAGTGTTCTTTGCGGTCGTCGACCAGAGGAATCCGTGCATCGGGACGCCCGGCGCCGTCCACCCTGACGCGAAGTACCTCACTTGCTGCGTTGCCGACGCGCTTGACGGTGATGTGGTAACAGGTAGCACGATAGCGATAGTGGATCCTGTAGGAATCCCAAGCTGCCGGGACACAGGGCGCAATGCGCAGATGGTCCACTTCCAGTTGCAGGCCCAGCAGGGTTTCCACGGTCAGCCGGTACATCCAGCCGGCCGCCCCGGTATACCAGGTCCAGCCGCCACGTCCGGTATGAGGCGCCACGCCATAGATGTCCGCGCACATGACGTAAGGCTCGACTTTGTAGCGCGCGATGGCCTCTGGCGTGCTGCCGTGATGGATGGGATTGAGCATAGCAAAAAACTCCCAGGCGCGCTGCGTGTCCCCCATCATGGCAAATGCCATCGTGGTCCAGATCGCGGCATGGGTATATTGGCCGCCGTTCTCGCGCACGCCGGGTATATAGCCCTTGATATAGCCCGGTTCCAGGTCGGATTTGTCGAAGGGCGGATCGAGCAGCTGGATGATCTGCTTGTCGCGCCGCACCAGGCGCTGGTCGACCGCCAGCATTGCCTGTCGGGCCCGCATCGCATCCCCGCCTCCGGAGATTACCGCCCAGCTCTGGCTGATCGAATCGATCTGGCATTCTGCGTTGCCGGCGGAGCCGAGTGGCGTGCCATCGTCGAACCAGGCACGCCGGTACCAGGCACCATCCCAGGCATGGACTTCGATATTCCTGCGCAGCAATGCCGCCTCGGCACTGCATAGCTCCGCAAACGCCGCATCGTCGCGGTCGTGTGCGAGGCCGGCAAACAACTCGAGGTTCTCGACCAGGAACCAGGCCAGCCAAACGCTTTCACCCTTGCCCTCCTTGCCAACGAGATTCATGCCGTCGTTCCAGTCACCGCAGCCCATCAAGGGCAAATGATGCGCGCCAAAACGCAGGCCATGCTTGAGTGCGCGTATGCAGTGCTCATACAGGCTGGCCGCCTCGGGTGAGCGTTGCGGCTGATCGTAGTAGGCCTCCTCTTCCTGATACAGCTCACGCCCTTCCAGAAACTGGATGGATTCATCGAGCACACCGGTATCGCCGGTCATGCGCACATAACGGCAGACTGCATAGGGCAGCCACAGATAGTCGTCGGAGAAATGAGTACGCACGCCCTGCCCCTTGGGCGGATGCCACCAGTGCTGTACGTCGCCCTTGAGAAACTGGCGCCCGGCGCAACGCAGCAACTGTTCGCGTGCGAGCCATGGCGTCGTATGGATCAGCGCCATGGTGTCCTGCAATTGATCGCGGAAGCCATAGGCACCACCGGACTGGTAGTAGCCGCTGCGTCCCCACAACCGGCAGGACAGGGTTTGATAGACCAGCCAGCCGTTGGCCAGCACGTTCAGCGCAGGGTCCGGTGTGTCGACATTCACTGCGCCCAAGGTGTGGTTCCAGTATTCCCACACCGCCTCCAGGGCCTGCTGCGCACCCGCCGGCCCACCGTACTTCTGGATGCTTTGCCGCGCCTCGTCGGTGCTGCGGGCCGCGCCGAATACGAACACGATCTCGCGCGTTTCCCCCTCAGCCGGTTCTACATAAGCCTGCAGCGCGGCGCAGGGGTCCAGGCCGGCCCCGGTCTTGCCCGACAAGCGCTTGCGCCGCAGCGCCTCGGGACTGGTCAACGAACCATTGCGGCCGATGAACTCGGTACGGTTCCCGCTCACGGAACGGGAGCGCTCGTTGACATGGGCAAAGACCACCCGATTCGCGCATTCCCGGCCATAGGCATTACGCGCAAACAATGCCCCGCTGTGTGGATCCGTTTCGGTCACGATGTGCATCAGGTTGGCGTGCCGCCACTCGCCCAGCACCAACTCCCAATATCCGGTGAGAGACAGACGGCGCGAACACTGTGACTGGTTGCGTAGCTTGATCACCACGAACTTCACTGCGGCATCCATCGCAACGTAAGTGAACAATTCCGATGCGATGCCGGACTCGAAGTGCTCGAACACACTGTAGCCAAAGCCATGCCGGCACACATAGCCGGAACGGCCACGCGCAGGCAGCGGCGTCGGCGACCAGAATGCTCCGGTTTCCTCATCACGCAGGTAAAACGCTTCGCCACTGCTGTCCGACAAAGGGTCATTGTGCCAGGGCGTGAGCCGGAACTCGTGCGCGTTCTCTACCCAGGTATAGGCGCTGCCACTTTCACTCACGACCGTGCCGATATGCGGGCTGGCGATCACGTTCGCCCAGGGTGCTGGCGTGGTCTGGCCAGGTTCGAGCGTGACAACGTACTCGTGTCCATCCGGCGTGAAACCGCCCAGGCCATTGCTGAAAATGCGCTCGCGCGGCGCCAGCGGATAGACCACCTCGGCCGCTGCCTGCCGCGCCGGTTCCGGACGGTCCGCGGCACGCTCCGGTGGCAGGCGGCGCTCCAGCTGTGTCTCGATCAGGTTCTCGGCACTGTCATTGAGGACGATGCGGGCGACCGTCTGCAGCAGCACCCGCTCATCTTCGGAAAGCTCTTCGGCGCGGCGCACGAAGACCCCTCCCGGCTTGTCGATCACCTGTGCTGTCGGCCCCGCATTGATCAGCCCCATGATCCGGTCGTGCAGCGCTGCCCGGTAACTCGAGAAATCCTCGTTCACGATCACCAGGTCAGCAGCCAGGCCATTCAGGCGCCAATAGGCGTGTGCCTGCAGTACCTGCTTGACCAGATCGATGCGATTGAGATCACCGATGTGCATGAGGACAATCGGCAGATCGCCCGAGATGCCAAAGCGCCACAGCCCTGACTGCCCTTGCCGGTTGCGGACGATGACGCCGGGCGCAGCGCGGCGCAGCGCCGTAAATGACGGAACTGGCCAGGCGGCCAAAGACCTGGGCATCGGCTTCGGTCGCACTGAGGTGGCGCAGCACTTCCTGGCTCTGGAACCAGGCCAGTTCGAAGGCGCGCTCGACAAAATGCCGGTCGCAGTATTTCTCCAGCAGAGCCAAAGCAGCCTCGCGCGTGTCGGCCACGCCGGAGATCATCTGCACAGCCGCCGACTCGTCGGGTGCCAGGGTCAGCGTGCGGCGTATCGCCACGATCGGATCAAGCACTGGTCCCTGCGTGTTCGACAAGGCTGCCGGGCTGGCCGCACTGTCCAGCACCAGCGGGTTGGCAGCAGTGCGGCCACGCCCGATGAACTGCGCGCGGTCAGTCTCGTAGGATGGCGCGTCGGCCACTGCACCGGGGGCTGCCAGCAGATGAAACATCCACGGCGCTTTTTCGCCCGGTGTGCGGGGACGCCGGGTGCAGAGAATTGCCTGCAGTTCCGGCAGGATTTCAGTCTGCACGAACAGGTTACTGAAGGAGCGATGCGCTAGATCCGCATTCAGCGGCGCCAACACCACTTCGGCGTAGCTGGTTACTTCGATGTGCCGGGTCCGCGATGACTGGTTGGTCAAGGTAACACGCCGGATCTCGACGTCGTCTTCGGGTGACACGCTGATCTCGGTATGTACTTCGATCGCGTGATCGCGCCGCCGGTACTCGGCCCGTGCCTGAACGAAGATTGCCTCGTAGTGGTCGGCACGGCGCAGTGTCGGTTGATGCGCCGTCGACCAGTAGCGCCCCGTGTCACGGTCGCGCAAATAGATGAAGGTACCCCAGTTGTCGGTGGTGGCATCCTCGCGCCAGCGGGTCACCGCCAGGTCGCGCCAGCGGCTGAATCCTCCGCCCGCCTGGGTCGCCATCACGTGGTAGCGACCATTGGATAACAGGTGGACTTCCGGTATCGGCGTATTCGCGTCGGTAAACACCCGCATGATCGAGCCGGTGTCGGCATTGGGAGGGCGGGCAGCAGCACTTGCCTCGGCCGCGTGGGGATGCAGGGTAGCGCCCTTCTTCGGCACTTTTTCCTGCAGCAGCAATTCGGTGGCACGCACCAGCGGGTCGGACATGAAGCGGCGCTGCATCGGCTGCTCCAGCAAGACATGCGCAAAGGCCAGCAGGCTCATGCCTTGATGATGCGCCATGAAGGTTCGCACAATGGCGTGGGGCTTGCCGCGTGGCACTCGCGCAGGGGTGTAATCAATCGCCTCGTAAAAGCCGTAGGCACCAAGGAAACCGTGATCGGCCAGCGCCTGCAGGTTGCGACAAGCTTCCCGCGGCAGCACCGTCAGCGCCAATGCACTGGCATAGGGCGCGATAACCAGGTCATCGCCCAGTCCACGTTTGAAGCCGAGGCCTGGCACGCCGAAAGCACGGTATTGATAGACCTGGTTGACGTCGGTGGCGTTGTAGCAGGACTCGGAGATACCCCAGGGCACTTCGCGCTGCCGGCCATACTCGATCTGGCGTGACACGGCGGCCTTGCAGCTCTGCTCCAGCAGAGTGTTCGCATAGCTGGGCATGAGCAACTGCGGCATCAGGTACTCGAACATCGAGCCGCTCCAGGAAATCAGACTGACGTCGCCACCATGGCTGGTCAGCAGGCGACCAAGCGCGAACCAGTGCTGTTGCGGCACCTGGCCTTGCGCAATCAGCAGAAAGCTGGCCAGCCGCGCTTCCGATGCCAGCAGGTCGTAGCAGCCTGGATCCCGGCGCCGTTCCCCCACGTCATACCCTATCGCCAGCAGGCCGCAGGTCGCATCGTAGAGAAACTCGAAATCCATCGTCATCAGTGCGCGGCAACGATGCATCAACGCATTGATGAGGTCGAGCTGCGCCAAGGCAGCTGCACCGGCATCATCGGTGTTGGCCAGATCCTGCAGGGTCGTGCCCGCGCCGCCCTGCCAGGACTCAGGTACGAGACCTGCAAGCGTGTTGCGCAGGTCGCTGGCTTGCTGGTCGAATGCCCGCACCCAGCAGGCCAGTTCACCTTTGAGGTCAATGCCAACCGGCAGCCGTGCAACCAGGTCGCCACTGCTCCGATGAATCTCGTTCAGCGCAGCAGCAATGGCAGCAAGCGGCTTTGCACTCCCGGTCGACGCAAGGTCCTGCAAAGCGCTGCGCAGCAGGCCAATCCGTGTCTCCAGTTCCGGGGCAGTAGCTTCAGGCAACTCTTCAGCCAGTACTGCCAGAGTATCCAGCAGTGCCTGCAGCGCATTGGGTGAGAGCACTGGCTGATACTGCAGCTCGGCCAGCCCCGCCTGCAGGGTCAGCAGACAACCGGCCAGGTTGCCGCTGTCCACTGACGATACGTACTGTGGATGCAGCGGCTGCAGCGTGCGGGTGTCATACCAGTTGAAAAAATGTCCACTGTAGCGCTGCAGCTTTTCCATCGAGTTCAGGGTGTTACCTATGCGCTGCAGGCATGCTTCGGCGCTTTGATAACCGAAATCGAGTGCCGTCAGGTTGACCTTCCCCCCGAATTAGCACCACTGCGTCGATGAGAAATTGAAGTTTACGCAGCCCTCTGTGCGAAAGCCACGGGCGTCATATATTTCAATGTGCTGTGTGGTCTTTC
>JBIIWP010000053.1:0-20163 GCA_044338855.1 Pseudohongiellaceae bacterium
TCCCACCATCTGCAAGCACCTGAAAACCGATCACAGCCAGACCACGCAGCTGTACCGCAAGGCGCGCAAGATCCGCGGTATCAAGCGTATCCTCATCGCCTCGGGCCTGCGCTACGACCTGGCGCTGCGCGATCCCGAGTACATCAAGGAACTCGTCACACATCATGTGGGCGGGTATCTCAAGATCGCACCGGAGCACAGCGAGGGTGCACCGCTGGGCCAGATGATGAAGCCTTCCATCGGTGCCTACGACGACTTCGAGAAGCTGTTCTACCAATACTCCGCCGAGGCCGGCAAAAAGCAGTACTTGATTCCTTATTTCATCGCGGCGCATCCCGGCACGCGTGACGAGGACATGATGAATCTTGCGCTGTGGCTGAAGCAGCACAAGTTCAAGCCGGACCAGGTGCAGACTTTCTACCCCTCGCCGATGGCACTGGCCACCGCAATGTATTATTCAGGTCGTAATCCGTTGAAGAAGCTGCACTACAAGGCCGACAAGCTGTTCATTCCGAAGCAACTGGAACAGCGGCGCCTGCAAAAGGCCTTCCTGCGCTACCATGATCCGAACAACTGGCCCATGTTGCGTGAAGCACTGCACAAGATGGGGCGTGGTGATCTGATAGGCTCGTCGGACCAGCATCTGGTGCCGCCGGAAGAAAAGTCGCGGGGCCAGCGTGGTGGAGCCGCGCGTATCGCGGTCGCCAAAGCCGGGCAGCGCATGAAGTCAGGGCAGCGCGTCAAGGCATTACCAGGCAAAGCGGCGCCGAAGGAAGGCAAGCCGCAACCGGGAAAGGACTCCAGCAAGAAAAACCGTCCATGAAACGGCCCCGAGGGGATCACGGTCCAGATGAGTCGCGAACGTCGCTCCTACCCGCGTTATCCAGTGGATTTTGTGGTGTCCGTAGTGGTCCCCGCCGATCCCACCGTTACCGTGCATGTGGCGGGAGCGGCCAATATCAGTTGCACCAGCATCCAGTTCAATTGCCAGGCCGAACTGGTCGCCGCGCTGCTGCGCCAGCAGACCTTGCCCTATACCTGTGAGCTGCAATTCCACCTGCCGTGGCATGTACATGAGTTCAGGCTGAAGGCCCTGGTGGTGACGCACCGGCGGCTGTCGCAGCAGCAGTACGTGCTGGTGCTTCTGTTCCGCCACGAAGACGAAGCGCAGGAGCTGTTGCTCGATCGCCTTCTCGCCAGCCAACAAACCGTCGGGCTCTCGTAGGGACGGGCACTGGGCCCCGCCCCTACGCGGCGATCCAGCGGTTAAGAGTTTCGACCCACAGCGGATGGGAATTCAGGCAAGGTACCAGCACCAGTTGCTCGCCGCCGGCTTCGTGAAACACTTCAGCGCCGCGGATCTCGATTTCTTCCAGCGTTTCGAGGCAGTCAGTAACAAAGGCCGGGCATAGGACCAGCAGCTTCTTAACGCCCTTGCCCGCGAGTTCCTGTATTGTCTGTTCAGTGGCCGGTTCAAGCCACTTGGCGCGGCCCAGACGTGACTGAAACGCCACGGTGAACTGCTCTGGTCGCAAGCCCGCAATGGCCACGAACTCCTCAGTAGTGCGATACACCTGGTGACGATAGCAGGTGGCATGAGCCGGTGACGGCACCTTGCAGCAATCTGCCACCTTCAGGCAGTGGCAGCCGGTTGGGTCGGCCTTGGTGAGGTGCAGTTCCGGCAGTCCGTGGTAACTGAACAGCACGTGGTCGAAATCCTGCTGCAGCCAGGGCTTGGCACTTTCCACCAGAGCATCGATATAGTCGGGTTGTTGATAGAAGGGTGGAATTACCCTGAGCTGCACCTTCAAGCCGCGTGCCGCGATGGCAGCTTCGGCTTCCCTGATCGAAGTCAGCACCGTGCTTTCTGCATAATGCGGATACAGGGGCATAAACAGTATTTCCTTGACGCCGTTGATGCGCGCGAGTTTTTCGAGTTCATCGCCGATGGCAGGGGAACCGTAGCGCATGGCCATGCCAACGGGAATGTCGGTGTGCTCGCGCACTTTCTGCAGCAGGTCCATCGACAGGGTGACCAGGGGCGAACCCCGGTCGGTCCACACACTGCGGTAGGCCTCGGCGGACTTGGCCGGCCGGAGCGGCAGCACGAACAGGCTGACGATGAGACGACGCAGGATCCAGGGCAGCTGGATCACGTAGGGGTCCATGAGGAACTGGTTGAGGTAGCGACGTACCTCCGGCACTTCCGGTTTGTCGGGAGAACCAAGGTTGGCAAAAAGAACGGCGCGAGTTGGCATGTAGAATCCGGAGAGGGTGGTCTTGCGTAAAGGACGTTATAACACGGGGTGACGGTACGCGTCAGCGCGATGGCCGGATCAGCACTTGCCAGTGACAGGAACACATGAACGATACGACCAGCAAGATCAAGGTGGGCATCAGCAGTTGTCTGCTGGGCCAGGAAGTCCGTTACGACGGCGGTCACAAGCACTCACCGCTCTGCACCCAGCAGTTGGCTCAATATTTCGAGTTCGTGCCGACTTGCCCCGAGCTTGGCGCAGGGCTCGGTGTGCCGCGCCCGGCCATCCGGTTGGTGGGCGATCCCGCAGCGCCGCGCGCCGTGCAGGTGGGCAACGCCAGCATCGACGTCACCACGCGCCTGCAGGACTTTGCCGACAGGCGTGTGCCGCAGCTCACGGATCTGTGTGGCTATATCTTCATGAAGAATTCACCGAGCTGCGGTCTGTTCCGCGTCAAGGTCTATCAGGACAACGGCTATCCGCATCCGCAGGGCGGCAGGGGCTTGTTCGCGGCTGCACTTACGCAGGCCATGCCGCTGCTGCCGGTGGAAGAGGACGGTCGCCTGCAGGATCCCGTGCTGCGCGAGAATTTCATCACGCGCGTATTTGCCTGGCATGACTGGCATGCGCTGCAAGCTGCAGGGCTCAGTGCCAAAGTGCTCACCGACTTCCACGCCCGCTATAAATACACTCTGATGGCGCACAGCCCTCAGGACTACAGCGCGCTTGGGCGCATGCTGGCAGACGCCGGCAAGCACGACCCTGAGGAGCTGGGAGCGCAGTACTTCACGCGCTTGATGCAGGCCTTGCAGCAACTGGCCACGCGCAAGACCCACACCAACGTGTTGATGCACCTGCAGGGCTACCTGAAGAAGCAATTGGCACCACGTGAAAAGGAATCTATGGGCAGCGTGATCGAACAGTACCGCAAGGGCATCCTGCCGCTGGTAGTTCCCATCACCTTGCTGCGCCACCATTTCCACCAGCATCCCGATCCCTACATCGAGCGGCAGTCCTACCTGCAGCCGTATCCTGATGACCTGCGCCTGAGGAACCAACTGTGAGCCTTACCCTGCATTGGTTTCGCACCGATCTCCGCATTGATGACAATACGTCGCTGCATGCTGCTGCCGGCAGTGGCCCGGCAGTGGCGCTGTACATCGCTACGCCGCAGCAATGGGACCTGCACGAGGATGCGCCGATCAAGCGTGACTTCTGGCGCCGCAACCTGCAGCAACTTGAGGCAAGGCTGCAGCAGCAGGGTATTCCGCTGCTGTATGCCGAAGTGACGGGCTACAGCGACATCCCGCAGCTGCTTGGGCACTTGCTGCCGGCGCTCGGCATCACGGCGTTGCACTGCAACCGCGAGTTTCCCCTGTACGAGCAGCGCCGTGATGCACTGGTCGCTGCCAGCCTGGGCGCAGCCGGTATCGCCATGCACATCCACGATGACCAGACACTGCTGCCGCCTGAGCGTGTGCTGACCAAGACCGGTCAACCGTTCAAGGTGTTCACACCCTTCTCCAAATGTGTACGCGAGCTCTTGCAGCAGGCACCCGTTGCTGCCGTGCCGGCACCGCAGCATCAGGTGGCGCCGCAGCTGCCACTGCTGCCGCAGTTGCGCGCGCTTGCCGAATTGAGCTGGCCGCAGCCGGAGGCCCAGTGGGAGCGCCTGTGGCCCGCCGGTGAAGACCATGCCTGGCTGGTGCTGCGCGACTTCATCGCCACGCGCGTCGATGACTACAAGCAGCAGCGTGATTTCCCCGGCATTGAAGGCACCAGCAAGCTGTCGCCGCAGTTGACTGCTGGCGTGTTGTCCGTACGCCAGTGCTGGTTGGCCTCGCTGCAGGTTGACCCGAACGCCAGCGTGTTCAGTTGGCAGAACGAATTGCTGTGGCGCGATTTCTACAAGCACGTGATGTTCGCCTTTCCGCATGTATGTAAAGGCTATAACTGGCGCGAGGATCTCGGCCACGTGCCCTGGCGCCACGATGATGAGGACTTCCGGCGCTGGTGCGAAGGCCGCACCGGCATTCCCATCGTGGATGCCGCCATGCGCCAGTTGTTGCGTACGGGCTGGATGCATAACCGGCTGCGCATGATCGCGGCGATGTTCCTGAGCAAGCAGTTGCTGATCGACTGGCGCTGGGGCGAACGCTGGTTCATGCAGCACCTCATCGACGGCGACTTCTCTGCCAACAACGGCGGCTGGCAGTGGAGCTCGTCCACAGGTACTGACGCGGCGCCGTACTTCCGCATCTTCAATCCCGTTACGCAGTCGGGTCGCTTCGATCCCGATGGTCAGTTCATCCGCCAGTGGGTGCCGGAACTCGCTGGCCTCGACGCAGGCAGCATCCACGACCCAGGCCTGCTGCGCCCCGCCGAGTATCCTGCACCCATGCTCGATCTCGGCTTCGGTCGCGAACGCGCCCTCAATGCCTTCAAGGTACAGGAGTAAGCGCAGCAAAGTTCGCCAAGCTCGCCAAGGTAAGGAAGGTGTGGGAGCATTTGGCGAGAGGGTTTACAGACAGGCAAGGACAAGCGATGACGCACGCAGAGAGGATCGACTTCGGCAACAGCAAACGGTTTCTGGTGAGCGGTGGTACCGGCTTCATCGGCTCGGCGCTGTGCCGCACCTTGCTGGAGCAGGGCCATGTGGTGACGGTGCTGACGCGTCAGGCCGACAAGGCCAGCGTGCGCTTTGGTGGCAGGGTGCGCTGCATCGGCAGCTGCGCGGAGCTTGCCGCCGGTGACAGCTTCGATGTCGTGGTGAACCTGGCCGGTGCACCCGTGGTGGGGCCGCCGTGGACGGAGGCGCGGCGCAAGGTGCTGCTCGCCAGCCGGCTGAAGACCACGCAACAGTTGCTCGATTACGTGCAGCGCTGCGAGCAGAAACCGGCGCTGTGGTTGCAGGCGTCCGCCATCGGCTATTACGGCAGTGACTCGGCGCAGTCCTGTGACGAGGACACGCCGGCAGGGCAGGGCTTCGCTGCAGACCTGTGCCGCCGCTGGGAAGAACAGACAGCGGGCTTGCCGGCACTCGGGGTTCGTCGCGTAGTGCTGCGGTTCGGACTGGTGTTCGGCCGCGATGGCGGTTCGTTCCCGCCACTGGCATTACCGTTCCGCTTTGGCCTGGGTTCCGTAATCGGCAGTGGTGAACAGACCCTGGCCTGGGTACACCTCAAGGATGTGCTCGGGGCCATGGCCTGGGCCGTGCGCCACACCGAGCTAAGCGGGGCCTTCAATCTCGTGGCGCCCGACGTCGTGAGCTATCGAGGCTTCGCACGCCAGCTCGGCGCCGTGCTGCGGCGGCCCGTGTTCCTGCGCGTGCCGCAATTTGTGCTGGGCCTGCTGCTGGGCGAGATGGCCGCAATGTTGACGCACGGGCCACGTATCGTGCCGCGGCGCCTGCAGGAAGCAGGCTACCTGTTCCGCTTTGCTACGCTGGATGCTGCGCTGCGCGACCTTGCCTGACCGGCTGTCTGGCTGACTACTCCACGTCCGGGACGCAGTTGTAGGGCTGGATCTCCAGGTCCGAGCGCACGAGGCGCTGCGTGCCGGAGAACGGCGCGCTGAAGTAGGCGGGATCTTCCACGGTCCACTCCAGCACCAGCTCATCGCTGGCGGCATCGACGCTGAGCGTCTCTGTCAAGGTCAGCTGGTCCGAATGCAGGATGCCGGTGGAGGCCTGGCCGGCGAAATTCTCGACGAACTGGTTCAGCACGCCGGCAGTAAAGCCCGTCGTGGTGATCAAGAGCTGGTTGTCCTGCCACTGCGCACGGGAGTGCCCGAGCACGGCAGGATCCTGTGGCGCTTCCGTAAAAGGTGCCAGATCGATGGGGCGCCGCACATCCATCCATTCGTGGTTGATGAGCACATCGTCGCCATCCCGGCTGATCATCGTCGGCTGCGTGGCCATGCCCCACACGCGAATCTGGCTTACGGGGCTGCAGCGCAGCGTAGGGTCGTCGCGAATGGGATCATAGGCGGCATGCGCGGCAAGGCCGGCTTCCGTCAGGGGTACGTCGAAATTGCGTCGCACGGTCTGGCTCACCGAGGCGAAATCCTTGCGGATCCAGGTCCCGAAGATGGTGCCCGCCGCGGCATCCTTGCCCGCTTTCGGCACTTGCTCACCGGTAAGAAAGCCCAGCTCGATGCGTCGTCCGTCTTCCAGCACACCAACGTCGAAGTAACAGCCATGGTCATCACGGCGTTGCGCGAAGCCTTCGATACGGATCGGCACGCCGGGCCCCAGCAAGTCCGCGGTAACGTTCATGCGGCGCAGGATCGTGGTGCCGTGCATCTCGCAGTGCCAGCGTTCCATCGTTCCGTCCTCACCGGCAACATCGAGCTGCAGCATTGAGTGCGGGTTGCGCATCTCCAGCTCCACCACACGGCCTTCCAGTACCACCGGCTGCGAGAGATCGAAATGCGCGGTGACGCCGTGATGCGCGGCGGCCGGACCTGCCAGCAGCAGTCCTGTTATCGCTGATCCCAACGTGATGAGCGCCATGGCTGACTGTTTCATTATGCCTTCCCGATATGGGCCTGTGGCCCGGCCGCGCCACCTTACATGGGGTGGCAGTGACGGGCAATTGAAAGTACTCGCTGTCTCCGGATATGCCTTGCTCCGGACCATTACAACAAGCCTTATTCAGGGTATCTTTGGCCCCAATTACAAATGCCGGAGGGGGCACATGAAGCAACAGACAGCAAAGCAACGACGACTGCCACTGGCCTTGGCCGCAGTTCTACTTGCCGGCGCCACAGGCAGCAGCCTGGCGCAGCAACAGGATTTTACGCCGGCTGCGCTCAGCACCCTGCCCACCACAAGCTGGCCCACCAACGGCGGCAACCTCGCCAACCAGCGCTACTCGCCGTTGACACAGATCACGCGCGAGAACGTGTCGGGCCTGCTGGCTGAATGGGAGCTGCACCTCGGTTCCGGGTCGGGTCCCATGAACTCCGGCGAAGCACAGCCCATCGTGGTGGACGGCGTCGCCTACCTGCCTACAGGCGATGACGATGTCTTCGCCATCGACATCGAGACCGGCAACTTCAAGTGGGCCTACTATGCTGAGCTGGATCCCGCCATCTCCACGGTGTGCTGTGGCTGGACCAGTCGCGGTGTCGCCTTGAGCGAGGACAGCGTGTTCGTGGGCCAGCTCGACGGCAAGTTGGTGGCGCTGGACCGCACCAACGGCAGCATCAAGTGGTCGATCCAGGCCGAGCGCTGGGAAGAAGGCTTCAGCATCACATCGGCGCCGTTGTACTACGACGGTATGGTCATTACCGGCTTCTCCGGCGGCGAGAAAGGCGTGCGCGGCCGCGTGAAGGCCTACGACGCGAAGGATGGCTCCCTGCTGTGGACTTTCCACACCATTCCCGGCCCTGGTGAGCCGGGGCATGAAACCTGGGCGCAGGACAATGAACTGTGGCAGCACGGTGGTGCCACGGTGTGGCAGACGCCTGCAGTCGATCCGGAACTGGGACTGCTGTATTTCTCCACCGGCAACGCCGGCCCGGACTACAACGGTGCCGTGCGCCCCGGCGACAACCTGTTCACCGTTTCCGTACTCGCCCTCGACATCAAGACCGGTGAGTACCGCTGGCACTACCAGATGGTGCACCACGATATCTGGGACTACGACGCCTCGAACCCCGTCATCCTGTTCGATCTCGACTACGCTGGCGTGCCGCGCAAAGGGCTCGTGCAGGCCGGCAAGACCGGCTTCCTGTACATCCTCGACCGCGTGACCGGAGTGCCGCTGGTGGGCATCGAAGAGCGTCCCGTGCCGCAGGAACCGCGTAATGCGACGGCCGCAACGCAGCCTTATCCCATTGGCGATTCCTTTGTGCCACATGAAGTCCGCATGGAGCCGGAGGGCTACAAGCTCGTGAACCAGGGCCGTATCTTCACGCCATTCTGGACCGAGCCGGTGGTGGTTTCCCCGGGGCTCGCCGGCGGTGCCAACTGGCCACCGAGCGCGGTCGATCCCACCAGGGGTCAAATGTACATCTGCGGCAACGACCGTCCCTTCGCCTACAAGGCCGAGGAAATCGGTACCGAACGACCAGAGCCAGGCGCGAACTTTACCGGCGGCGGATTTTTGGGATATCCGCTGTGGAACCTTGGCGTGTTCGCCGCGATGGACCTGCGCACCAACAAGGTCGTGTGGCAAAAGCACTGGAAGGAACCCTGCAACAGCGGCGTGACCGCCACAGCCGGTGGCTTGCTGTTTGTGGGTCGCAACGACGGGCGTCTGACCGCACTCGACAGCGACAACGGCGAGGTACTGTGGCAATTCCAGACCGGCGCCGGCATGAATGCACCGGTAACCATATTCGAGCACAATGGCGAGCAGTACGTGCTGGCCTATTCGGCCGGCAATACGCTGGGACCGTCACCCCACGGTGATGGCGTCTGGTTGTTCTCGCTGAACGGGACACAGGGAGAGCCTCTGCCACCTGGCGCCGGTCAGGTGCAGCGCAGTGTGACAACGCCTGCCGAGGGCCCTGCCGACCTGGCAGCGGGGGAGGTGGTCTATAACAGCATGTGCGCGGCTTGCCATGGCGAAGAAGGGCGCGGTGGTCACGGCGGCGGGATTTCCCTGGCCAACGTGGACTCCACCGAGCTCGTCATCAGTATTGTCAATCAGGGACGAAACCGCATGCCTGCTCTGAGCGCGGCGCTGAGCCCCGAGCAACTGCGCGACGTGTCGGCTTACGTAGCGTCCGAACTTAGCGAGTAGGTCTGGCGCAGCGGTGGCGGTCGCGCCGCATCAGGCAGTCTGGCGCGTGAAGACCGGCATCAGGAGCCGCAGCAGCCAGCTGCTCATCTGGATAGGTGCATCCAGCGTGGACAGGCAGAGGCAGTCCTCGTTCTGTGAGGCCACGGGGCGATGTGCTTCGCCCTGGGTGCGCACGATGAAGTCGCCGACGACGTAGCGATCTTCGTTGTCGGAGAAGCTGCCCTTCAATACTACTGTGATTTCATCTCCACCGTGGCGGTGGTGGGGCACGGCGCCACCGGCCTTGATGTGGAAGAGTGTGGTTTCACGCCGGGCATCACCCAGCTTCAATGCGGCATGACGGAAATGCTTGCCGATGCGTCGCCACGACAGGCTTTCAACGTCGCCCTGACAGAGCCTGGCAATGGCACGGGGCAGGTCGCCGCTGCCCGGCACGGGCCGCCGCGACCTGGCCGGGGCTGCCGGTGCGTCAGTACCGATACGGCCCATCAGCCGCTCGAACGCTGTGCTCTGCAGCGGCAGGGGCTGCTGCTGGTCAAACAACTCGCTGCCCAGTTCCGTCAGTTCGCGAACACGCGCCCTGCAGGCGGTGCAGTGGTGCAAATGCGCTGCAACGCACAGCGCCTGCGAACGAGGCAGGCTGCCGGCGGTGTAATCTGTAAGGAACCTGACGTCAGGATGATACTTGACCATGGTAAGTAGACTCTCTCGGTACATGTGCTGCTGCAGACCTTACCGGTCCACCAGCAATTTCAGTTTATTCAGGGCCAGGCGCACGCGTGATTTAACGGTGCCCAGTGGCAGCGCCAGTTCTGCAGCTACCTCGGTATGCGATTTGTCCTCGAGGTAGACCTTGCGCAGGATGTCGGCCTGTTCCAACGGCAGGCGCAGCAGGGACTCGTGGATCTGCTTGCGGCTGCGCTGCTGCACCAGCAGGTTGAAGACGTCGCCCGACTCGTCCTCGAACCAGAGGTCTTCCATGTCCAGTTCGTCGTCATCCTCGTCGTCGCGCGTCAGCGATACCGTGTTGACGGTATGGCGCGCCTGCTTGCGCAAGAGATCGATACGCATGTTGCGGGCGATCGTGAAAATCCAGGTACCGGGGCTGGCCAGCGAGGAGTCGAAGGTTGATGCACGGGTCCACACTTTCAGCATGGTTTCCTGCACGAGTTCCTCGGAAAAGGTCTCGGGTTCCTGCAGGGAAGGCACCTTGAAGGCAAAGGACTTTACCAGCGGGCCAAAATGCTGGAAAAGCTCGCGGAACGCGCCCCTGTCCTGCTTGTGGGCCACTCGGGCCAGACAGTCAACCCATCGGGCATTAGCCTCGTCGAGGGCAGAGTCATGTATGCTGCTGTCTGAATCAGATTCCATACGTAGCGATTTCAAGGCCATGGACGTTCTCGCGGCTGGCTGGTTGGGAGCTTGTACGCAGCCCCTTCCTGCCCGGATCAGCCCGGATGTCATGGCTTTCAATAACAGGAGTAACCGGTGAATCCGTCCGGCCATTACCGGCGTATAACAGCCCAAGTCCAAAAAAACCGAGCCAGCCATGGAAGCCAGTGATAATCAGAGCAACTGCAAGGTGAGCGTCCCGCCTGAACAGACCCAGCGTATGCAACATATGCAATTGTTGCAGCAGCTGAAGGACTTCTACGCGGGCTTTTCGCTCGATACTATAGCCGCGCTGGACGGCATTTACACGCAGGACGTGGAATTCCGCGACCCAGTGCACACGATGCACGGTTGCCTGGCGGTGAAATCCTACATGCGGCGCATGGCCAGCAACATGACCCACTACAGTATCCGCTATCTCGACGAGCTGGTCGGCAGCAACAGCGCCTATCTCACCTGGGATATGGAAGTCGGTCATCCCCGTCTGAAAGGCGGCAAGCCCTTTATGGTGCGCGGCATGACCCAGCTCAAATTCACCGGCAAGATCTACTACCACGAGGACAGCTATGACCTCGGCGCGTTGGTGTATGAGCAGGTACCAGTGCTTGGAGTGATGGCGCGTGGCCTCAAGCAGCGACTGGCAGGCTAGGGCATGGAGCAGCAGTCCTATTGGCTGACGGGCGCGAGCTCAGGCATTGGCAAGGCACTGGCGCTGCAGCTCGCACAGCAGGGTCACCGGGTGTACGTGTCGGCGCGCTCAGAGGCGCCGCTCGCTGACCTGGCTGCTGCTTGCCCGGGGCTAATCATCCCGCTGCCCTGCGATGTTGCTGACGACGCTGCCATGGCAAGTGTATTCGAACAACTGCCGGAAGCCCTGCGGCCGCAAAAACTCGACGGACTCATCGCCGCTGCCGGCACCTGCGAGTACGTGGATCTCCCCGATCTGAATCTGGCGTCCCTGCGCCGCGTCATGGATGTGAATCATTTCGGCGTGGTAAATGCCTGCAGAGCCGCGCTACCGCTGCTCAATGCCGCCGTGGCGATCCCCGGGGGGCATCGGCCCTGCATCGTGGGCGTTTGCAGCATGAGCGTTTACACAGCTTTTCCTCGCGCAGAAGCCTATGGCTCGGCCAAGGCTGCCATGAGCTACTTCCTTGATTCGCTCCGCTGCGACATCGGGCCTGCCATCGACATCACGGTGGTTTATCCCGGCTTTGTCAGTACTCCGATGACCAAAAGCAACGACTTCCCCATGCCGTTTTGCCTTACTGCCGAGGATGCCGCGCGGCGGATCGCGGCGGCGCTGGGCAAGGGCAAGCGCTCCCTGACTTTTCCGTGGCAACTGCACTGGCTGCTGAAACTCGCTTCCTGGCTGCCGGGTCTCTGGTACGGTGCGCTGGCACCGAGGCTCAGTCGACAGGGTAAGGCTGCAATCAGTCCTGCCAGGAGCATCGAGCCATGACCGGCATGTTGCAACCCGCAGTTGCCGGTAAACGCCGTATCGCCGTCATCGGCAGTGGCATCTCGGGCATGGCAGCGGCCTGGTACCTGTCGCAACAGGGTGGTGTGGATCTGCAGGTCTATGAAGCCGCCCCCCGTCTGGGGGGGCACACGGCCACCATCAACGTTGAGCATGATGGCGAGCAGCTGGCGATCGACACTGGCTTTATTGTGTTCAACGACCGCACCTATCCCAATTTCATCGAATTGCTCGACACGCTCGGTATTGCCAGTCGGGATACGCGCATGAGCTTCAGCATGAGCGATGCTGCCAGCGGCGTGGAATACGCCGGCAGCAACCTCGATGCCATGTTCGCACAGCGCCGCAATCTGGTCTCGCCGCGCTTCCTGCGCATGGTGCGCGACATCCTGCGCTTCAACCGCGAGGTGGAGCAGCACCTGCAACAGGAGCCGGCACTGGGCGAGGCGACGCTGGGAGCCTACCTGCAGCGCTTCAACTACAGCCGCGAATTCCGTGAGTGGTACCTGATTCCGATGGGTGCCGCGATCTGGTCGTCCGACGACCGCACCATGGAGCAGTTTCCACTGCAGTTCTTCGTGCGCTTTTTCCGCAACCACGGGCTGCTGGATCTCCGTAACCGGCCGCAGTGGCGTGTGATCGAAGGTGGCTCGCGCAGTTATATCCCGGCACTGACGGCACCCTACCGCGAACGCATCCTGCTGGACACGCCGGTGCTGGGGGTGCAGCGCCACGTGCAACATGAGGGCAGGCAGCAGGTGTGCGTGCAGAGCAGGCACGGAGCTGCGTACTTCGATGAGGTGGTGTTCGCCTGCCACAGCGATCAGGCACTGGCCTTGCTTGACGATGCCACGGCGGAAGAAGCCCGTTTGCTCGCGGCCATCCCCTACACCCGCAACGAAGTAGTGCTGCACCACGACGAGCGCATGCTGCCGCGCAATCGTCGCACCTGGTCCAGCTGGAATGTCAGCCTTGGCCGCGATGCGGGCGAACTGCCGGCCCTGACCTACAACATGAATATCCTGCAGGGGCTGCAAAGCAAGCGGACCTGGTGTGTAAGCCTGAACCAGACCGGCCGCATCGATCCTTCCCGTGTGATCGGCCTGTATCACTACGATCACCCGTTGTTCACGCTGGACGGCATTGCCGCCCAGGAGCGCCTGCAGCAGCGCAACGGGACCGACAACACCTGGTTCTGCGGCGCCTGGCTGCGTAATGGCTTCCACGAAGACGGCGTGTACTCGGCGCTGCTGGTGGCCCGCGGCATTGCGGCGCGCTCGCCGCAGGCCTCGCTGCTGGACGCCTGAGCCAATGACACCGCCGCTGCACAGCGCGATCTACGAAGGGGTGGTGAACCACCACCGCCGCGCCCCGCGCGACCATGCCTTCCGTTATGCCGTGAGCATGGTCTACCTCGACCTTGACGAGCTGCAGGACGTGTTCGCCCAGCATCCCCTGTGGTCACTGCAGCGCCTGAATTTCGCCAGTTTTCGTCGTGAGGACTACCACGGCGACCCGCAGTTCCCCCTGATCGACGCGGTGCGCCTTACCTTGCGCGAGGCCACAGGAGAAGACCTGATCGGCCCTGTGCGCATGCTCACGAATCTGCGCTACTTCGGCTACATCATCAATCCGCTCACCTGCTATTACTGCTTCGACCAGCGGGAGCAGCTGCGCTACATCGTGGCCGAGGTCACCAACACGCCGTGGCGCGAGCGCCACGCCTACGTGCTGCCAGTGGCGACAGGCAGCAGCACCAGCACGGTGAACTTTGACAAGCAGATGCACGTATCCCCCTTCATGTCGCTGGACCAGCGATACGTGTTCCGCAGTCGCGTGACTGGCGAGCTCTTGTCCATCCATATGGAGAATCACCGGCAGGGTGAGGTAGCATTCACGGCTCGGCTGCAGTTACGGCGTCGGCCGATGACAGCGGCCAGCATGGGGCGGCTGCTGTGGCGCTATCCATTGATGACCCTGCAGGTGGCTGGTGGCATCTACTGGCAGGCAATGAAGCTGTGGTGGAAGGGTGTGCCCTTCGTACCACATCCGCGTCGCAAGGCGCAGCCCAACGAACCCCTCAGCATGCTCGCAGGCAAGCAGACTGTGAGTGCACAACCGGAGATCGGCAACCTTGAAAATCACTGACAGCAACCAGGCCAAGCCGGCCAGCACGACCAAGCGACTCTTCGGTAACCCGTCGCGCCAGCTGCTGCTGGCTTTGCTGGGGCGTCTGCATCGTGGCAGCCTGCTGCTGGTGGAAGACAACACCGAACAAGTGTTCGGCGAGCCGCGTCAGCACGCGGCTGTGCAGGCTACTATCGTGATCCGCGACCCTGCTGCGTTCACCATGGTGCTGGGCGGCGGCTCACTGGGCGCTGGCGAAGCCTATATGCAGGGGCTGTGGGAAAGCCCCGACCTGCTGCAGGTGATCCGCCTGTTCGTCCTGAACATGGACCTGCTGAATCGCATGGACAGCAGTGGCAGTTGGCCCCGCCGCATTGCGGCGCGGGTTTTCCACCTGCTGCGCCGCAATACACTGCAAGGCTCACGCGCCAATATCTCGGCGCACTATGATCTCAGTAACGATTTCTTCAAGCTCTTCCTTGATCCGACCATGGCCTACTCGGCGGCAATCTACACACCGGAGACGACCACGCTGCAGCAGGCCTCCGAGAACAAGTTCCGCCACATCTGCCAGCGCCTGCAACTCAAGCCTGCCGACCACCTGCTGGAAATCGGCACCGGCTGGGGCGGCCTCGCCATCCACGCTGCGCGCCACCACGGCTGCCGCGTCACTACCACCACGCTGTCGAAAGAACAGGCGGCACACGCGCGCGCCTGGATTGAGCGCGAAGGCCTTGCCGACCGTATTACGGTGCTGGAGCAGGACTACCGCGAACTCACCGGCCAGTACGACAAGCTGGTGTCCGTCGAGATGATCGAGGCGGTGGGAGCCGAGTATTACGCCGGCTATTTCCGCCAGGTCTCCGGTCTGCTGAAGTCGAATGGCCTTGCGCTGATCCAGGCCATCACGATTTCCGACCAGCGCTTCGCAGATTCGCTGGGCAACACTGACTTCATCAAGCGCTACATCTTTCCGGGCGGGCAACTGCCCTCGAATGCCGTCATCGCGGGCCATGTCGCCAGCGACACGGATATGCAGCTGATCGGGCTGGAAGACATCACCCACGACTACGCGCGCACGCTGCGGGCCTGGCGCGAAAGCTTCCAGGCGGTGCTGCCGGAAGTACGCCGTCTCGGCTTCGACGAAACCTTCATCCGCATGTGGCGTTTCTACCTGTGCTTCTGTGAAGGTGGATTCATGGAGCGCGTGATCCACACCGGGCAGTTCCTCATGGCCAAGCCCGACTTCCGTACGTTGCCGCACATTCATGTGGAGTGAGGGTGGGGTCGCGGGGATCTTTTGATTGGTTCGGGGTTGCTGCGGCAGGTTCTTGGCGCCCTTGGCGAGAAACAATGTCACTCCCCCACCCGACACGCTGAAGCCCCCGCAGCACACCAAGGCCATCAATACCCCAGCGCCCCCCGCGAGAACCTGATGCCTGCATCCCCCCATGGTGCTAGAGTGCCGCGCATCACTGCGGGAGAGAGCACGGCATGTCGGATTCAGAAGACGATGAGGCGTCGGGTAACGTTGCCATTGCGCCAGAGCCGACGCCTGCGCTGGACAATGTGCCCCATCCCTTCGATGCACTGACCCCCGATGCCGTGTGGTCGGCCATCGAAAGCGCCGGCTATGTCTGCGATGGCCGCATGCTGGCGCTCAACAGCTATGAGAACCGCGTGTATCAGGTCGGCATTGAAGAAGCCGAACCACTGATCGCAAAGTTCTACCGTCCCGAGCGCTGGCACCGTGACCAGATCCTCGAAGAACACGCCTTCGCGCTGGAACTGCAGGACGCAGAACTTTCCGTAGTGGCGCCGCTGGTCAGCGCGGAGGGACGCTCCCTGCACGACTACGGCGACTTCATGTTTGCGTTGTTCCCGCGCCGCGGCGGCCACAGTCCCGAGCTGGACGATCCCGATACCCTGCAGGTGCTGGGACGCAGCCTTGGCAAAATGCACAGTATCGGTGCCAGCAAGCGCTTCAAGTACCGCCAGAGCCTCACCTTCGCAGGCTTCGGTACCACCAGTCGTGACTACCTGCTGCAGCACGACTTCATCCCTGCTGAATTGCGCTCGGCCTACGAATCGCTGAGCCGTGATCTGCTGCAGCGCGTCGAGGCGCTCTTCGCACACTATGCCCATGTCAAGCCGATCCGCCTGCATGGTGACTGCCACCCCGGCAACATCCTGTGGCGCGATGACACTGCGCACTTCGTGGATCTCGACGACTGCATGAGCGGGCCTGCGGTGCAGGATATGTGGATGCTGTTGTCGGGACCGCGCGAGCAGCAGTTGCTGCAATTGTCCGAGTTGATCGAGGGCTACGACATGTTCCACAGCTTCCATCCGGCGGAGCTGGGCCTGATCGAGGCACTGCGCACGCTGCGCCTGATGCACTACGCCGCCTGGCTGGCGCGACGCTGGCACGACCCGGCGTTTCCGCGCAGCTTTCCCTGGTTCAACACGGTGCGCTACTGGTCCCAGCACATCCTGGAACTGCGCGAGCAACTCTCCGCCCTCGACGAACCACCGCTGGTGCTCTACTGATCTTGTCACATTGAGGGCGCTGCACTCTTCGCGTCCTGGCTCCTTGGCGCCAAGACGCCAAGGGGTTGGAGTAAGGTCGGACCAGGCATCACTTGCAAGAGTCTGGTGGGTGCGGTGTCGGGGCCCGGCAACTGTGATATCGTGCCAGGCATCCCAGTTTCCCCGACCGGCCCTGCCTCCCCATGACGTTGCTGCCTGTTTTCCTGCGCCACAGCCTCCTGTTGCTCCTCTGGATCCTCCTGCTGCTTGGTGCCAGCTTGCCGCTCGGCGATGCTGACGAGGGTGTGTTCGACAGCACTCGCGGCACGCTGGCCAAGAGCCCCAATGACACGCGGGACTACCGTGCACTGACCCTGCCCAATGGCATGAAGGTGCTGCTGGTGTCCGACCCAACGGCGGAAAAGGCCGCCGCTGCAGTGGACATCGACGCCGGCTCCAACAGCGACCCCGACGCCTTTCCCGGACTCACGCATTTCCTCGAACACATGCTGTTCCTCGGCACGCGGGATTTTCCCGAGGCCGGCGAGTACCAGCAGTACATCGCGGCGCACGGCGGCAGCAACAACGCCTATACGGCGCACGAGAATACCAACTACTACTTCGATATCGATGCGCCGTATCTGGAGCCCGCGCTGCAGCGCTTTGCGCAGTTTTTTACCGCGCCGCTGTTCACGCAGGACTACGTGGATCGCGAGCGCAACGCTGTGCACTCGGAATACCAGAGCGGGCTGCAGGATGACGGCAGACGTGGTTATTCAGCGCTGAAGCAGGTGCTGAACCCGGCGCATCCGCTGGCACGCTTTTCGGTGGGCAGTCTTGACACCCTGCAAGACCAGGGCTCAGTGTCCTTGCGGGATGCGTTGCTGGAGCATCACGCACGCTACTACTCGGCCAACCTCATGGGCCTGTCGCTGTTCGGACGCGAGTCACTCGACGAATTGGAGGCCCTGGCCCGACGTTTCTTTGAGGATGTGCCCAACCACGGCGCGCTGCCACCGCAAACGGATGTACCACTGTTCGACCCCGACAGCCTGCCGGCACAGCTCGACATCGAGCCGGTGCGGGACCTGCGCTCGCTGAGCTTTACCTTTCCGATCCCGGTAGTGCAGCAGCACTGGCGTGCCAAGCCGCTGCAATACCTCGGCAATGTACTGGGTCATGAAGGCGAGGGTAGTCTGCTGGCGCACCTGCGCGCGCTGGGCTGGGCGAATGGCCTCAGTGCTGGCGGCGGGTTTTCCTACCGCGACACCGCCACCTTCACTGTCAACGTGGCACTGACGGAGGCTGGTCTTGCGCACGTCGACGATATTGCAGCGCTGCTGTTCCAGTTTTTCGAGCTGGTGCGTGCGGACGGCGTGCAGGCCTGGCTGTTCGAGGAACAGCGTGTCATGGCCGAGCTCGGCTTCCGCTTCCAGGAGCCGGCGCAGCCGGTGTCACTGGTGAGCAGTCTGGCGCGTCGTGTGCAGGAGCATGAAGCGGGAGTGCCGCTTGGCGAAGTGCTGACGGCGCCCTATGCTTACCGTGATTTCGACGGGCCTCTGCTGCAATCCATTCTCGCGGCGCTGCGCCCGGGCAACGTATTGCTGACTTTGACTGCGCGCGGTGTTGCCACCGATACTATTGATCCCTGGTACGGCACGGCCTACCGCTTTGCCGCGCTGGCGCCTGAACGGCTTGCCGCCTGGCAGGACCAGCCGCGAGTCGATGCGCTCGCCATCGCAGCGCCCAATCCCTTTCTGCCCACTGATCTGGAACTCAAGCCGTATACCGGCTTACCCGCACCGGAAGCTGTACCGAATGTCGCGCTGAAGCCCGACTTGCTGGTAGACGCGGACGGCGTGCGCCTTTGGTTCAAGCAGGACGCCGAGTTCAGGACTCCACGTGCCTTTTTCTTCGTTTACGCGCTGACGCCACTGTTCGAGGACAACCTGCGTCACTCGCTGTTGTCGAGCTTTGCGGTGAATCTGGTCAATGACCAGCTCAGCGAGTTTTCCTATCCCGCGAATCTCGCGGGATCCTTTTTCGGACTTGCAGCGCGCTCGCGCGGATTCACGCTCAGCGTCAGCGGCTACAGCGACAAGCAGGAGCTGCTGCTGGAAGAGCTGCTGAAGACGCTGACGCGGGCAGAGTTTGTCGAGGAGCGCTTCGACATCATCCGTACCGAGATGATCCGCAGTTGGCAGAATGCGCGGCTGCAGACGCCCTATGTCCGCCTGTTCGAGGAAGCCCAGTCGCTGCTGATGGACCCTGCCTGGTCGGAGGACGAGAAGATCGCAGCAGCGCAGGACATCACGCTGGAGGAAGTACAGGCCTTTATCCCGCAGGTGCTGGCCAGCTTGCGCCTGGACGTGCTGTACCACGGCAATGTAACCGAAGCCGATGCAGAGTCCATGCTGGCCGTGTTGACGCGCTATCTGCCACCCGATCCGCAGGGTTTGCTGCCAGGCTACGGCAAGGTGCTGAACCTGCCTGAAGGTCAGCGCGTGGTGCTGGAGCATGCCATCGACCACGATGACTCGGCGCTCGTGCTGTACCTGCAAGCTGAAGACGATGCGCTGGCGACGCGTGCGCTGTTGCAACTGCTTGGCACCCTGCTTGCCAATCCGTTCTACGAAACCCTCCGCACCGAACAGCAGCTTGGCTATATCGTGAATGCCGGTTCTCTGCCTATCCTTGATACGAGCGGCCTCGTCATGTACGTCGAATCGCCCGGCTCCGATCCTCTTGCCATCGAAGCGGCTGTCGATGTGTTCCTGCAGGACTTTGCCGGGGAACTGGCGGCGATGGATGACGAGCGCTTCGCGTCTAGCAAGAGCGGCCTGCTGACTTCCCTGCGTGAACCCGTCCAGCGTCTGGCCTCGTTGGCCAATCGTTACTGGGGTGACATCGTCATCGGCGAGTTCGGGCAGGACTCCACCTTGCAGTTGGCAGATGCCATCGATGCAGTGACGCAGGAGCAAGTCATCGCCTGGTACCAGACCCATGTTGTGGAAGGGCAGGCGGCGCGTCTCGTTGCACGCTCCGCCGGCAGGGGCCTGCGTGAGCAGTATGAAGCGACGCGTACAGAAGCAGAGAACGCTGTAGTGCTGGACGGCGGCTTCGATGCGTATCGTGGCTACAAGGCAGGAGCGCAGTGGTATGAATTCCGCTGAGCGTCACTGGTATGGTTTGTTCCTGTCGCTGCTGACCGCGCTGATGTGGGGCACGCTGCCCATCGCCTTGCAGTTGCTGATGCAGTCGCTGGACGTCAACACCATCACGTGGGCACGCTTCGTGTTCTCAGCCGCCTTTGTCTGGGTTGTGCTGCAGCGTCGCGGCGAGTTACCGCGTTTGCGCAGCTTCGACCGTCGTACCCTGTTGCTGACGAGCGTTGCCATCGTCGCCTTGATGGCCAATTTTCTGCTGTATCTGGTCGGGCTGGATCATCTGAATCCGGAAGCCTCCGGCATCATCATTCAGCTGGCACCGTTCCTGCTGATGGCCGGCAGCGTGCTGTTCTATGGTGAGCGCATGACGCCGCTGGATGTCATCGGCGCGGTCGTACTGTTCGGGGGCCTGCTGCTGTTCTTTAACGAGCGCTTGGTGCTGCTGTTTGGCGGACTCT
>JBIIWP010000139.1:0-6414 GCA_044338855.1 Pseudohongiellaceae bacterium
GAAACGGCGCGTTTGGCCCTGCTGCAAGGCGATGTGCGCCTGTATCAGGCGGCCATTGACGCTGCGGCGCTGGGCATCACGCAGCAATTGCAGGGTGATGCCAGGCCTGCCGTATTGGCCAGCCTGCAACGTCTGCGTGAGGAGCCTGTCCGCGCCGTGATCCCGCCGCTGGGCTCCGCCCTTCAGGTGCTGGAGCAGATCGACCTGAATCCCGCGCAGGACAGCGGAGCGCCGACGCCGTGAAGCGCTTCTTCCTTTATGCCTTGCTGGCGCTGGGTGCAGGCACGGCACTGGCGCTGTTCCTGCAGGAAGATCCTGGCTATCTGCTGCTGTCATTCCGCGGCTGGCAGCTGGAAACCACGCTGGCGAGCATCGTACTGGCGTTACTGGTCCTGCTGATCACCGTCATTGGCGTGGTGTGGTTGCTGCGTCTGTGCAACCCGCTGAAGTTGCTGCGCGGCAGCACCTGGCAGCAGTGGTTTCGTCGTGTCTCGCCGCAGCAGGCCAGCGTGGAAGGCTTGCAACTGCTGTTGCTGGGCCGCTGGCAGGAAGCCTACAGGCTGCTGGTGGAAAATGCCGCGCAGGTCCAGAACCCGGTATTCAACTACGTGGCAGCGGCGATCGCGGCGCAGGAACTGGGTGATGCCCTGGGTTATAACTTCTGCCTGGACCGCGCCGAGAAGCAGGCAGGGACAGCAGTGCATGGGCTGCGCAGCCTGCGCGCGCTGCTGGAGCGTCGTGCCGGCCATGTGGAGGCGGCGCTGTCGCAGTTTCTGGCAGTGAAGCGCTTGATGCCTGCTGCGCCGCTGGTACTGCGCCAGTTGCAGGAACTGCAGCTGCAGCTGAAGGACTGGGACAGTCTCGCGGCACTGCTGCCGGAACTGGAAAAGTACAAGGTACTGGAACCGGGATTGTGGAAGGCCCTCCGCAACACTGTACTGGAGCAACGGCTGGAGGCGGCAGCTGCGGACAGTTTGCCGGCACTGCGCCATGCCTGGCAGGAACTGCCGAAACCGCTGCGCCATGAAGAGCCGCTGCTGCTGGTCTATCTGGAAGCCTTGCTGGCGCACAACGAAGATGTCGAAGTGCATGCGCTGCTGAAGCAGCAGTTCAAGCAGCAGTGGAGCGACAACCTGGTCGGACTGCTGGGCTTCATGCGCGGAGGCTCCGCACGGCAGCTGTTGTTGTTGCTGGAGGACCAGCTGAAGCAGCGTCCCAACAATGCTGTCCTGATGTTGACGCTGGGGCGCTTGAGTCTGCGTGAGAAGCAATGGGGCAAGGGGCGCGAATACTTCGAGTATGCCCTGCGCGCCACGCGTATCCCGGCGCTGCGTGCCGAGATTGCGGCGGAATTGGCGCGTCTGCTCGATCACCTCGGCGAGGCCGAAGCAAGCCTCTCTTGCTACGATCAAGCCATGGGCATGCTACAGCACCAGCTGCCCGAACTTCCCATGCCTCCAAGGCGCCGCTGATCCCTACAGGCCGAGGTCTTGCCAGAGGGTGTCGATCCTGTCTTTTACGTCCTTGCTCATGCTGATGGGGCGGCCCCATTCACGCGTGGTTTCGCCGGGTAGTTTGCTGGTGGCGTCGAAGCCCATCTTGGAGCCGAGGCCTGAAACCGGCGAGGCAAAATCCAGATAGTCGATCGGCGTGTTCTCGATGCTGACAGTGTCGCGCACCGGATCCATGCGCGTGGTCATGGCCCAGATCACGTCTTCCCAGTTGCGCACATCCACATCAGCATCGGTGACGATGACAAACTTGGTGTACATGAACTGCCGCAGGAAGGACCACACGCCCAGCATCACGCGCTTGGCGTGACCGGGGTACTGCTTGCGGATGCTGACGATGGCCATGCGGTACGAGCAGCCTTCCGGCGGAAGATAGAAATCCACGATCTCCGGATACTGCTTTTGTATGATCGGCACGAACACTTCGTTCAGTGCCACCCCGAGGATTGCCGGCTCATCCGGCGGACGTCCGGTGTAGGTGCTGTGGTAGATCGGATTCTTGCGGTGCGTGATGGTGGTCACCGTGAACACCGGGAAGCGTTCCACTTCGTTGTAGTAACCCGTGTGGTCACCGAAAGGACCTTCGTCGGCCATGTCGCCGGGATGGATCACGCCTTCCAGGATGATCTCGGCGGTAGCGGGCACCTGCAGCTTGCAGGTCAGCGCCGTGGCCACTTCAGTTTTGCTGCCGCGCAGCAGACCGGCGAAACCATATTCGGAAAGTGTGTCGGGCACTGGCGTTACGGTCGCCAGCGTTGTCGCGGGATCCGCGCCCAGCGCCACGACTACAGGGAAAGGCTCGCCCGGATGCTGCTGTTGCCACTCGCGAAAATCCAGTGCGCCGCCGCGGTGCGACAACCAGCGCATGATCAGGCGGTTGCGCCCGATCTTCTGCATGCGGTAGATGCCGAGATTCTGGCGCTCCTTGAGCGGTCCGCGCGTGATGACGAGCGGCCAGGTCATCAAGGGGCCGGCATCGTCGGGCCAGCAGGTCTGGATCGGCAGCAGGTCGAGATTGACCTCATCCCCACGCAACACCACTTCCTGGCAGAGCGGCGAACGGACTTCCTTCGGCGCCATGTACAGCGCCTGCTTGAAGATGGGAGCCTTCTCGAGCAGATCCCGCCAGCCTTTGGGTGGCTCGGGTTCTTTCAGGAAGGCCAACAGCTTGCCGACGTCGCGCAGTGAGCCCACATCCTCCTGCCCCATCGCCAGTGCCACGCGCTTTGGTGTACCGAACAGGTTGCCCAGTACTGGCATCGTGTGGCCTTTCACGTTCTCGAACAGCAGCGCAGGACCTTTGGCGCGCAGCGTGCGGTCGCAGATCTCGGTCATCTCGAGATTGGGGTCGATTTCCTGCTTGATGCGCTTGAGCTCGCCCTGCTTTTCCAGAAAGGCCAGAAACTCACGAAGATCGCTGAACATGGCGTGGACCTGTGGCTGTCACAATGATGGCCGATTATACGAAGCAAGCCCGGCCAAGGAGATCAATTTTGGCATTGCACAGTTCTCTTGGCGCCAAGACTCAAAGGCGCCAAGAGTGTGGAGCAGGAAGGCTGCTCTTACAAAGAAAAAAGGCGGACACGAGGTCCGCCCTTTGATCTGGAGTGCCCTGCGAGAGGCAGCGCGCTTACTTGCGTTTCATCGACTGGAAGAACTCGTCGTTGGTCTTGGTGTCTTTCAGCTTGTCGAGGATGAACTCGGTGGCCGGGACGTCTTCCATCGTGGTCAGCAGCTTGCGCAGGATCCACATGCGCTGCAGGTCGTCGTCGGCCAGCAGCAGGTCTTCGCGGCGCGTGCCGGAGCGACGCACGTTGATGGCAGGGAACACGCGTTTCTCGGCCATCTTGCGGTCGAGGTGCAGTTCCATGTTGCCGGTACCCTTGAACTCTTCGTAGATCACTTCGTCCATCTTGGAACCGGTTTCGGTCAAGCAGGTGGCGATGATCGTCAGCGAACCACCTTCCTCGATGTTGCGCGCGGCGCCGAAGAAGCGCTTGGGGCGCTCCAGGGCGTGGGCGTCCACACCGCCGGTGAGTACCTTGCCGGAGGACGGGATGATGGTGTTGTAGGCGCGGGCCAGACGCGTGATGGAGTCGAGCAGGATCACCACGTCTTCTTTATGTTCAACCAGGCGCTTGGCCTTCTCGATGACCATCTCGGCGACCTGTACGTGGCGCGAGGGCGGTTCGTCGAAGGTGGAGGCGACTACTTCGCCACGCACCGAGCGCTGCATTTCGGTTACTTCTTCCGGGCGTTCGTCGATCAGCAGCACAATGAGGCGGCATTCCGGCGAGTTGCGCGTGATGGACTGGGCGATGTTCTGCAGGATCAGGGTTTTACCGGCCTTCGGCGGCGATACCACGAGACCGCGCTGGCCCTTGCCGATGGGCGCCACCAGGTCGATAACGCGGGCGCTGAGGTCTTCCTTGGAACCGTTGCCGATTTCGAGGGTCAGGCGCTTGTCGGGGAACAGCGGGGTAAGGTTTTCAAACAGGACTTTGGTGCGGGAATTCTCGGGCTTGTCGAAGTTGATCGAATCAACCTTCAGCAGCGCAAAGTAACGCTCGCCTTCCTTCGGGGGCCGGATCTTGCCGGCAATCGTGTCACCGGTGCGCAGGTTGAAGCGACGGATCTGGCTGGGCGACACGTAGATGTCGTCGGGGCCGGCCAGGTACGACGCATCGGCCGAGCGCAGGAACCCGAAACCGTCCTGCAGGATCTCCAGCACACCATCACTGTAGATGTCCTCGCCGTTCTTGGCGTGACGTTTCAACAGCTGGAAGATGATGTCCTGTTTGCGGGTACGCGAAACGTTCTCAATGCCCATTTCTTCGGCGGTCGCAACCAGCTCGGCAATAGGCTTGAGTTTCAGTTCAGTGAGATTCATGGGTTGGGGTGACGCGGTATTAGTAGTCGCTTCTTCAGATTGCACTGTGGGATTCGTAATTTGAAGGTTTAAGGGAGGGTCAGAACGGGCTGACGCTTGGTGTTACTGCCGCAAACTTGACTGTCCGGGTTGGCTGTCAGGGCGGAATATCTGCTTTGGGATAAGGTGTCGAAAAGACGAGCAGGACTGAAATCTAGCATCGTGCCGGGGACCTGTCCAGAAAAATTACGGGCCGTTTACGGGGCTGGATCAAGGCTTTACAGCAATGGGTTGCAGCAGGGGATGGCAACCGGGTGTGGCAGAGGGAACTCCGGTCGCCGCGGGGCGACCGGAGGGATTCAGGTTCAGATGGTGCTGTCGATGAAAGCAGCCAACTGGGATTTGGACATGGCGCCTACCTTCTTGCCGGCGACTTCGCCGTTCTTGAAGATGATCAGGGTGGGGATGCCCTTGATGTTGTACTTGGGCGCGGTGCCGGGGTTGGCATCCACATCCAGCTTGGCGATTTTCAGTTTGCCGGCGTATTCCCCGGCCAACTCGTCCAGTACCGGGGCAATCATCTTGCAGGGACCGCACCAGGTCGCCCAGAAATCCACCAGCACGGGGCCGGAGGCTTTCAACACTTCGGCTTCGAAGCTGTCGTCGGTGACGTGAACCAGGTTTTCGCTCATGGGGAGGTCCTTGTGGTGGCTGTCTTTGGCAGCGCAGTGTGGGTCGGAATGCCTGCAGACCACTTACGTGGGGGAGGGGCAGGCGGATTTCAAGGCCATTTTACTCAGCGTGCCAGCAACCTGGCCAGTGCGGGGGCAAAATAGGTCAGGATGGCGTCAGCACCGGCACGTTTGATGGCCATGGTGGACTCCAGCATGACCTTGTCGCGGTCCAGCCAACCCTTCTCGAAAGCGGCCATGTGCATGGCGTACTCGCCACTCACCTGGTAGACGAAAGTGGGCACGCCGAACTCGTCTTTCACGGCTTTTACGATGTCCAGATACGGCAGGCCGGGCTTGATCATGACGATGTCAGCGCCCTCTTCCAGGTCCAGCGCCACTTCCTGCAAGGCTTCGCGGGCATTGGCCGGGTCCATCTGGTAGTTGTCCTTGGTGCCCTTGCCGAGGTTGCCGGCTGAGCCCACGGCATCGCGGAAGGGGCCGTAGTAGGCCGAGGCATACTTGGCCGAATACGCCAGAATGCGGGTGTTGGTGTGGCCGGCGCCTTCCAGCGCCTCGCGGATGGCGCCGATGCGGCCGTCCATCATGTCCGAAGGAGCCACGATGTCGGCGCCGGCGTCGGCATGCGACAGGGCCTGCATCACCAGCGCTTCCACTGTCTCGTCGTTCAGCACATAGCCGGTGTCATCGATGAGGCCATCCTGGCCGTGCGTGGTGAAGGGGTCCAGCGCCACATCGGTGATGATGCCGAGCCCGGGGCATTTATCTTTCAGGGCCTTCACGGCGCGTTGCACCAGACCGTCATGGTTCCAGGCCTCTTCGCCATGCAGGCTCTTGGCCTTGGCCGAGGTGACCGGGAACAGCGCGAGCGCCGGAATGCCCAGTGCCTGCAGCTTTTTTGCTTCCTTCACCAGCAGATCGATGCTGAGGCGCTCGATACCGGGCATCGAGGGGATGGGCTGGCGTTCATTCTTACCGTCTACCACGAATACCGGATAGATCAGATCGTTGGGGGTCAGCGTGTTCTCGCGCATCAGGCGGCGACTGAAATCATCGCGGCGCATGCGACGCATGCGGGTGTAGGGAAAGCTGCGGTTGCTGGCGCTGGACACGGGAAACTCCGGCTCTGGGCGATGGTCGGGACAGGCGGCCACTTTAAAGTCTTGCCGCAGGCAAGTCCACGTGCCGCAGGAAGCACTTGCGCGTAAGCTTGCAACAATAGTGGCAGCGGCAGGTCTGGATTTGTCGTGGTCAGGTCTCCAGGGAACGTCTAGGCATGCTGAAATCGGTCAAGTTATGGTTGTTGCTGCTGGTTGTGGCGCTGATCGTGGTGTTTTACGCG